>JAOUEA010000063.1 GCA_029858935.1 Actinomycetota bacterium | reverse complement strand
CGAGATCGGTGGGCCATTCACCGACGAGCAGATCGAAGCTGTGGTCGCATACATGCGCTCATGGGAACCCGATGCACCTGATCGGCCAGACTGGCGCACCCCGTAACTTGTGACGAAGGTCGGGGGGCCCGGTTAGGCCCCACGGACATTCGATGCTTGTTCGGGTGCGTCTACGTCACCTCGAAGTCCGCCCACATGCCTTGCTGGTAGTGGGGCTTGATGTTGCACACCAGCGCGTAGTGACCGGGATCGAGGGTGACGGTCAACTCCTCGGTGGCACCGGCTGCGAGATCGGCGACCTCGTCGACGACGGTGATCCCAGGGGCATCCTCATCGAAGTCGTGCTGGTGGCCCATCTCCTCGCTCATGCTCTCGTCTTCAGGCACGATCGCGAAATCGCCCGCCGGAGTGTCCGTCTGCATGACGATGAACTCGTGCTCCTTCTGGCCCTCGTTCGTCACGACGAAGGTGACGGATCCCGCGGCAGCGGTCTCCTGACTGAGCCGGAGGTACATGCTGTCGGAACCGCTCTCGCCGACAGAGACGGCGATCGTGCCCTCCGCATCTCCCGCCCCCGGGATAGCTGCCCCCGTATCGGCGTCGGACGTCGAGCTGTCCCCGCCGCAGGCGGCCAGTACGAGCGCGCCAGCGACCACCATCATGATCGTGATGCTCTTTCGCATGAACTCCTCCTGGTCGTATAGACGGATTGTCGCGTTCCTTGCCGGCGAGCAACCCAGGTCCAATGGCCCCACCCTGGTGGGTCCCTCGGTCCGCCTGGACCGCTCCCGTGGCAGCCTCGCAGGAAGCCTTGGGTCCGAGGGGAGGATGGGGGCGAGCAGAGGAGGATGGCAGATGGCATCTACCGAGTCACCCGGGTGATCGGGGCCAGCCCGGTGTCCTGGGGAAGAGGTTCCCACCTCGCCGCCGGGGCTCGCAGAGCGGGTCCGCTCACGCCCCCGCGGCGTTTTCGGGCGGCGTGGCCTCGTCGTCGCCGTAGGTGGACCGGTAGACCACCTGGTAGGTGTGCGTGCGGTAGTTCGTGACGAACGCGTAGATCAGCGCGGCGACGGGCAAGGCCATGAACGCGCCCATCGGACCGAACAGCGCCCCACCGGCGAGAGCGGAACCGAACGCCAATCCGCCGTTCAACTCCATCGTCTTCGCGCTGATGTGCGGGCTGAGCCAGTAGTTCTCGATCTGCTGGTACACGAGCGCGTACCCGAGCACGATCAACGCCGGGACGAGACCCTGCAGCGCCAACGTCAGCGCGATCGGCACGGTCGCACCGATGTAGGTGCCGATGTTGGGGATGAACTCCGACACGAACCCCCCGAAGATCGAGAGCGGGATCGCGAGGCTCACCGGGACGCCCACGATGACCATCACCGCGAAGAAGCCCAGCCCGTTGATCGCGGTCAGCAGCAGTCGGGAATAGAGGTAGCCGCCCACCTGCGTGACCGACTGGTCGATCGTCCAGCCCAGGCGCTCCTGCGTCGAGGGTTTGAACCACGAAAGGAAGGAGCGCTGCAGTCGTGGGAAGTCCGCCGCGAAGTAGAAGGTGAAGGTCGCGATCGTGGCCACCTGGAAGACCAGTCCGACACCCCTCGTCACCGCGCCACCGGCCACCCCCGCGAGCTTCCCCGACCATTGCTCGAGGAACTCGCTGCTGGTCACGACCGCGTCGGAGGCGGCCTTGGCGCTCACGATGTGGAACCCGAACGTGTCCGACGTCCACCCGTCCAAGCTCGTCAGCCATTGCGTCCCGCTGTCACCGATCCGTGAGGCGAGCTGCGCGATGGCCGGAATCAACACCAGGGTGAGGAGCACCAAAGCGAGGAGCCCGACCAGGTAGATGAAGCCGACGGCCGCGCCTCGCCGCCAGCCGCGCTTCTGGTGCAGATGGTTCACACCGGGCACGAGGGCGAGTGCGAAGAACAACGAGATGACGAGCATCGAGGCCAGACCACGCGCTTGGTTGATCGCCCACAGCCCGAACAGCGTCAGCAGGACGACGCCGACCGCCCGCCAATAGCTGCGCGCGCTGATGTCGATCTGGGAGTCACGGCGAGGGGCCGGGGGCTCCGCAGGCGTACTCGTTCCATCGTGGTCTCTGGATCCCATCGGCTTCCCCCTCTCCATCGATGCCAGCCTCTGTCAGGTCCCCATTCAAGCCATGCGGGATGGAGACTTCGCGACCGCGCCGTGGCCCAACACTACCGCTGACCCCCCCGCCGTCCCTGTTCGAACTCGTGAGCCGGGAAGGATCCGCTCCCGGACGCTGGGGGGTTCGGCCGAAATGTGGGTCCCGGGCTCGTCTCATGTTGGAACCTTGGTCCACGATCGCTCCTCGATCCAAGGACATCGCCCATCTCGCGGAGTCGCGACTCGACCCGGTCCCTGTTCGCGCCCCCGACACGGCTCTGGCCGAAGACACAGCGGGTTCCGCCCCCCGACTGGAGTTGACGGGCGGCCCGGGGAAGTCCGCGTAGTTCTTCAAGTAGGGTGCTGGGAAACGACGGCCTTTGACTACGTGTCGCCAACGTTCGATCCGACCGGCGATACGGTCCTGTACAACATGCCGACCATAGAGGGCGAGCAAGAACGTTACGACCTGTGGTCCGTGCCGGTGACCGGCGGTGAGCCCACGCTCGTGCGTAGGGCAGCGACGTTCGGCGACTACTCACCCGACGGGAACCAGATCGCGTTCGTCGAGGACGGGGGGTTCGGTGACCTCTTCGTGGCGCCGACGGCCGGTGGGAGGGCGCAGAAGCTCGCCACCGGAGAGATCGTCGTGCCGCGGTGGTCCCCTGATGGAACCCGGATCGCCTACAACGACGGCTCAGGGGGCGTCTACGTCGTGGACGTACGGACCGGGGAACGGACCTTGGTAGTCGAGAGCGGATACCTGCCGGTGTGGGTCGACGACGACACGCTGAGCCGCAGCCCGTACACGGAATCGTCACGACGGGGGAGGGGGGACGTGGCCCTCTGGCGCTCCTAGCCTTGGACCACCTTCCAGCCGTCCTCGCCGTCGTCCATCAACGTCCGTCCATGCCGCTCGGTGAGCACCCTGCGGAGGGACGGGCTCCACTCCTTGAACCCGTTGGCGAATCGCGTCTCGCCCGCAGCCGTCTCGATGACGAGGATGTCGCGAACGGTCAGCTTCGTGACGTGCGCCACCCGCGTGACGTCCGTCAGCGGGAAGTCCACCATCGGAGGGCGCTCCTTGCGGAGCTTCTCGAACGCGCTCGCCGTCGCTCCCGCCAGCGCGCCGCCCGCTCCTCCCGCGGCGGCGGCATCGAACCGCCGATCGCTGAAGAAGATCCGGTCGTTGGTCAGGTGTGCGTGCCCGCGCTTGTTCTTGAGCGGCCCACTCGCCATCAGGATGGTGGACATATCGTGCAAGGGAACCTCGGGGCTACCGGGTCGAAACGCGTCGTCATCCATGGCGGCGGATGCTATCGCCCCCACAGGGATCGCGCCAGCGCTGATGCGCCGGATCTCAGGACTCACCGACCGCGGCGTGGCGGGATGTCGGATGCATCGGTATCGAGAGCCCGGCTCAGTGTGGATCACGTACGGGAAGGTACGCACCGTCCGCTCGACCCTGGAGGCCACGAGGATCGAGCTCGCCGGCCCCGAACTCGAGAGCGTGCGCACCCTCGAGTTCGACGAGGTCGAAGAGTGCGTCTGTCTCGTTGCCCTCGGGGTCGGTCCGAACCGTCACGTGACGCGCACCCAAGCAAGACGTCGACCTACTCCGAAAGGGTGTCCAACGCCAGCGTGACTGCCTGATCGATCGTCAGCTTCCGGCCCTCCACGGCTTCGCGTGCCGCCGTCGCCTCGTCGATCGAAGCGCTCGCCATCTCGCGCGTTTCATCGTTCATCCGACGGATCCATCCCTCGCCCTGGCCCTGGTGGACATCGAGCTCCTCGTACGCGGCTTCGGCGCTCGCGAGCAGTCGGATGGCGCCTGCAGCCTTTCCTTTCAACGCCAAGGCGCGGGCGAACCGACATACGTTGGTCACGCTGTTGTATCGGTCCGGCATCGCCGATCGTCCCTGTTGGAGCCGCTGGGCCTCGACCAGCAACGGGACCGCGCTCTCGACCTGCCCGTCTTCGAGGTGGTACGTGGCGAGGACGGCCAGCGTCCTGGCTTCGATGAACACGTCGCCCTGCTCGCGCGCGCGGCGGAGGTTGTCTTCGTGGATCTGACGGGCCTGTGCGATGTCGCCGAGCACATCGAGGGTCCACGCGAGCCGACGACTGGTCTGCATCTCCCAATGGTGGTCGCCGAGCTCACGGAACCCACGAACGCCCTCTTCGAACAGCGGCTTCGCCTCGGCGAATCGGTCTCCCATCGCGAGGGTGACCCCCAGCCCCATCTGCACGTATGCGACTTCCCAGGCGTTCCCGAGGGTGCGATGGATCGAGAGCGCTTCCTCGCCCCAGGCGAGGGAGGCGGCCTCCTCGCCGGCATCGCCGGCGAGATCGAACGCACCCATGAGGGCGTTCGCGCGGGCGACCGTCGGTCGGGGATCGGCCGCGAGGACCGCCTCGAGACGACGCAGCCCCTCCTTGTGCGGGCCCCGGAGCGACCAGACCCACCAGAAGGCTCCGCAGAGACGCAGCTCCAGCTCGTGATCCCCCTCAGCATCGAAGTATCCGAGCGCCGCGCGGACGTTGTCGTGCTCTGCTTCGAGTCGATCGAGCCACTCGTCGTCCTCTCGCCGGAGATGGGGCTCTGCCTCTTCTGCGAGTGCCAGGAGGTGCAGCGCGTGACGCCGCCGGATCTCGTCGCTCTCGCCGGATGACTCGAGGCGCTCGAACGCGAACTCGCGGATCGTCTCGTACATCCAGTACCGGTCGTCGGTGCGGCGGACGAGACTCTTCTCGACGAGGGATCCGAGCGTGTCGAGGTCGGCGTCGACCACACGCTCGGCCGCCTCGAGCGTTGCGCCGCCATTGAAGACGGCGATGCGCGCGAACAGATGTTGCTCGTCCGGATCCAGAAGGTCGTGGGACCACTCGATCGTCGAGCGGAGCGTTCGCTGGCGCGGGTCGGCGTCGCGGCCACCGGTGAACAGATCGAGGCGCCGCGAGAGCCGCTCGAGGATCTGGCTCGGCGCCAAGACCTTCGCACGGGCTGCCGCCAGCTCGATCGCGAGTGGCATCTCGTCGAGGGCGCCGCAGAGGCGGTCGATGGCGTCGTCGGCTTGGGCGAGGCCCGCCCGGGCAAGGAACATCTCGACCGCCTCGGATCCGGCGAGCGGCCGCACCTCGAACTCAACCTCGCCACGGACACGCAGGCGCTCCCGGCTCGTGGCGAGAACCGCGAGGTTCGGACATGCCTCGACCAGGTCGGCGATCGCGGACCCCGCGTCGATCACCTGCTCGAGGTTGTCGAGGACGAGAAGCATCGCGCGCTCGCCGATGTGTTCGACGAGGCCCTCTTTCGCGCCAACCGTCTTTCCGATCTCGTCGGTCACGAGCGCCGGGTCGCGGATCGGTGCGAGCTCGACCCAGAACGTACCGGCCTTGTGGTCGCCGACGAGCTCGGCGGCGACCTCGATCGAGAGGCGGGTCTTGCCCGAGCCTCCGGGACCGGTGAGTGTCACGAGTCGCGCGCCCTCGCGGATCAGGGCGGTCACGGACCTTACCTCGTCCTCACGGCCGATGAAGGAACTCGCGGGCCTCGGCAGGTTCGTATTCGAGATGGTCTTCAGTGGCGGGAAGCGCTCGGCGCCGAGCTGGAAGATCGGGATCGGGCGCTCGAAGTCCTTGAGGCGGTGCTCACCGAGGTCGAGCACGCCTTCCTCGAGATCTGCGGAGAGTCGCGTCGCCTCCGAGAGCAGAAGCTGCCCGCCGTGACCGGCTGCGCCGATCCGCGCGCCGAGATGGACGTCCTCCCCGACGTAGCCCTCCAGCCCAACGTGGGGCGTGCCCGTGTGGATCCCGACACGGACGCGGATCCGACCAGGCTGAAGAGCTTGGCGGCATTCCTCAGCCGCGACGATCGCCCCGCGTGCGTCGGGGAACGCGAAGAAGAACGCGTCACCCTGCGTGTCGATCTCGACACCACCATGGCGAACGAAGGCGTCTCGCAGTAGCCGCCGGTGCTCGGCGAGTGCCTCAGCGTATGCCTCGGCCCCGAGCTCGTGCAGCAGCTTCGTCGAGCCCTCGATGTCGGTGAACACGAGGGTGATGGTCCCGATAGGAAGATCGCTCCTCATCGACCGCCATCATGCACGAGCGAGGACGCGCGCATCGATGTCGGATCCGGTGTGTGTAGGTCGCCGGGCAACGTCAGAAGGGGTGTCACGCAACGTCAGCCGATGCCCTACGGGCTTAGCGCAGTCGCTTGCGCAAGGAGCGCTTCAGTCGGGGCGAGCGCCGAAACCGCCTGGAGCCGCTCGAAGATCGCGCAAGCCTGCTGCAAGTCCGGTGCGGCGTCGATCGGGCGCGATAGGCCGATGAGACAACGGCCCCGCCCGAGGAGCGCGAACGCGCGCTCGGGCACAATGCCGAACCGCTCCCATCGGTCGGCCGCATCGGCGTAGGCATCAGAAGCGAATTGAAGGTTGCCGCCCGCCTCGGCGAGGGCCGCGTTCGCCGCGGCGAGCGCGTGCTCTGCCAAGGGGTAACGAGGCTCAAGGCCGGTCACCAGCCGCGCGGCGAGGGCGCGTTCATCGATCCGCACGGCAGCCCGGACCATCGCGGGGAGGAGCGCCGGGTAGTTGAAGCTGTCCCGAACACCCGGGAACGACTCGAGCTCAGCCAAGAGTGCGGCGGCGGCCTCGTCCTTTGCGAGCTCGCCCCGAACCAGGGCGGCAGAGCCCAAGCCCATGACGACCGTCTGGGGATCCTCGGTCCCACGCGCGGCAGACACGAGCCATTCGAGCGAGTCGGCAACCTCGTTTCCCTGGCCCAGTAGCGCGGGGATCCGGACGTATGCGGCGCGGACGCAGACGAGGTCGAACACGTCCCCGCTTGCCTGCAAGCGCGGAACACCGGTCGAGGCGCTCTTCAGTGGAGTTCTGAGATGTCAGGGGCCTCAGTTCTGAGAACACCCCTTGGTGGGGTGTTCTCAGAACCCCCTGACCACACGCTTTGCCGCACTTCCGGCGGACCTCCCACAAGTTAAGAGGAGTACCTCCCACAGCAGGTCGGGGTCTCTCCCGCTCCGACGCCCATGGAGGCACACGACCACCAACAACCGCAGGTCAGGTTGCGATCGGCAGCTTGGACCCTAGGTCGCTGCACCGTCGAGCTGCATCGACGACTACCACAGCTGGTCGGGACCCCGCCACGAGGTTTCGTCCCGCACTCCGAACAGGACCCGACTCCGCGCTTCGATGCTCGCGAGCATGGCCTCACCGAGTTCGAGCCCGCGGAGCGCTTCACCCGCGCAGTAGCGCGTGAGCAGGTCGCGAGCGAGGTCAGGCCTGTCTGCGGCGAAGAGCAGCCCGGCCGAGGCCGTCACATCGGGGACGTCGGAGGCCAGTCGTGACTCGAAGGCTTCCCAGGCCGTCGTCACCTCCCCGAGGAACGTTTCGTGGTGCTCCGCCACGAGGTACAGGAGCCGCTTGAAGACCGCGACCGCCGAGCGTGTTGCCTCGACGTCCTGGGGAACGACGGACCGCGGACCGTCGTCTGCGGGGTCGAGGCCGACGAAGGCCGCATCTTCGCCTGTCGTCAGGTAACGATGCCGACGGAGTTCGGGCGGAACGGCCGATACCCCGAGGAAGAACGGAGTGAACGGAGCCGCGATCGCGCCGATCGCCGCGTGCCACATGATGCGAAGATCGGGCGGCTCACCAGGTACCAGCGGCACGACCTGCCCGTACCCGGCCATATCGCCCGTCAGGCGTTCGGTGCGCAGGGCCCACATCAGATCGGCGAGACCGATCTTCTCCGGTCGCGCGGCCCGACGCGTCAGCTCCTCTTCCATCCATCGGACACCAGCCCACCTGCCCTTGCCATCGCCGTACACGTGGTTGACGTCGAAGGAACCGCTCGCCGGATCGAACCACCCTCGCTCGACGGCGAACCCGATCAGGTTCGGCGATCCAAGGAAGTCAGGATGTCCCCGGAAGTCGGCGGGCACCTCGAGGATGTACCCGGGGCGGCTCACCCTTATGTCGTCGGCACCCAACCGTTCTGCGATCCACAGCCCCTGACCGCCTGAGAACTCGATCACTACCCATGCCTCGTCTCCGTCCGCGATCAGGTGCGAGTTCCCTCCGTAGTCCGAATACCCGTATCGCTCGACGAGTTCACCGATCACTTCCACGCCCTCACGAGCGGTACGCGCCCGCTCGAGCACAGCGCGCGCGAGGTCGCTGTAGTTGGGACCCCGCTGATCGAGAGGTGTAAGTCCCCTGAGTCGCTCGCTACTCGGCGACCACACGTCGCGGACGGCCACGCCGTGCTCGTTCAGCCCCCCGTTGGTCAGCGGACCAGGGACGCCGAGGTAGTAGGAGTAGCTCACGCGCAGATGACGCGCGGTCTCGGTGACCTGCGGTATGGAGGAACGCACGCCAGGCATCGCCGCCTCGGGTGTGACGCCGACCTCGATCTCGGTCCCCGGCTCGTGCTCGACCCTCGGCACCACCTCGAGCCAGTGGCTCGATGGCTCGTCGCCGTAGCCCGCGAGATACGCGCACCCATCCGCGGATCGGTCCTTGCCGATGTAGATCGCGAAACTCACCGGACCGAGCGTATCGAAGCGGCCACCCTGCCTCGCGGCGAGGTGCCGCGCCCTGACCAGGCGTCGACGGCCGGAGGCGATCCGAACCAAGCAGGTGGTGGCCCCCCCGTGAGTGGTCGTGGTGTCGCCTTGTTGCCGCTCAGGATGACGAGGTCGCACCCCTCCAACTCCTGGAGTACACGCCGGACGTTGCCTCCATCGCGTATCTGCGCGTCAAATCCCTCCGAACCTCGGTGACCAAGCGCGACGGCAATCGGCTCGGGCCATGCGTTGGTGATCCTGTAGTCGTACCGATTCACCGATCGAAAGAGCGTGGGGAGAGCGGTATGGAGATGGTTCATTGCCAACTCCAGGTTCGTACCAGTGTCTCCCGCGACCGGCCGTCCCTGACGTCGCTCCTCGTCGCCCGGCGTGCTGAACACGAAGGCGACGGGGATGTCTCCTCTGCAGCAGGGTCAGTTCCGCGTCTGATCGGCGCCGGCAGCGCCTCCAACCGACGCGCGATCGCGCGAAGTGACCGCCGACACCTTCTTCAGCGGAGTTCTGAGATGTCAGGGGCCTCAGTATTGAGAACACCCCTTGGACGGTGGGAGGAGGAGGATTCGAACCTCCGTAGGCATCGCCGGCGATTTTACAGACCGCTCCCTTTGGCCGCTCGGGCATCCTCCCGTGATGCGCCTCCGAGGATAGCGAACGGAGCCGGCCCGCCACATCGCCTCACAGGTATCCTCCCGACATGGCGAAAGACCAGTTCTCCTTCGACATCGTGAGCGAGGTCGATCTGCAGGAGGTGCGCAACGCGGTCGATCAGACCGGGCGCGAGCTCTCGCAGCGCTTCGACTTCAAGGGCACCGACACGAGCGTCACCCTCGGCGAGGGCACGATCGAGCTGCACTCGGCCACCGAGGACCGCCTCAAGGCCGCCTGGCAAGTGTTGCAGGAGCGGGCGGTGAAGCGCAACATCCCGCTCAAGGCCCTGCAGGCCGGGCCGATCGAGGACGCCGCGAAGGGCTCGGCCCGTCAGATCGTCACGATCGTGACCGGCATCAGCGACGAGAAGACCAAGGAGATCTCGAAGTTCGTGCGCCAGTCGGTGCCCAAGATCCAGACCCAGATCCAGGGCGCGCAGGTGCGGGTGCTCGGCAAGAGCAAGGACGACCTGCAGTCGGCGATCCGAGCCGTGAAGGAACACGACTTCGGCCTTGCGCTCCAGTTCACGAACTACCGGCCCTGAGGCCCCATTGCGGCCTTCTACGGCCCACGGGTACCCTTGGCCGACCCAGGAGGTGAGGCACGTGGATCTCGAACGGTTGAAGGCGCGTGCGGCGGAGATCGCCGACAAGGAAACGAAGGATTGGCTGGGACGAACCCAGGCTTCGGAGAAGCTCTACCAGCGTGCGACCAAGACCCTGCCGGCCGGCGTGGTCTCGAACTTCCAGGCGGGCGACCCGTACCCCGTCTACCTTGCCCACGGCAAGGGATCCACCGTCACCGACGTCGACGGCAACGACTACACCGACTTCCACGGCGGCTTCGGCGTGAACGTGGTCGGCCACGCTCACCCCAAGATCGTCGAGGCGATCAAGAAGGCGGCCGACGACGCGATCCACTTCGCCGTCACCACCGAGACGACGGTGGCCCTGGCCGAGGAGATCTGCGCGCGATTCCAGTGCGACCAGATGCGGTTCGTGAACTCGGGCACCGAGGCCACGATGGACGCGATCCGGGTCGCCCGCGCAGCGACCGGGCGCGACAAGATCATCAAGATGGAAGGCTCGTATCACGGCCATCACGACTCGGTGCTGTTCTCGGTCGTGCCCGAGGCCGACGTGCTCGACCTGCGCCACAGCGTCGATGAGAGCGGCAAGCCCTGGTACACGACCGAGCCGACGTCCAAGGGCGTGCCCGAGGCATTGTGGGACACGACGATCGTCGTCCCGTTCAACGACGCATCGGCGGTCGACGCGGCCTTCACCGACAATCCGGGCCAGATCGCGGCCGTGATCCTCGAGCCCGTGATGATGAACATCGGCATCGTGGTCCCCGCCGACGGGTACCTCCAAGCGCTGAAGGACACATGCGAGAAGCACGGCGCCGTCTTGATCTTCGACGAGGTCAAGTGCGGTGGCACGATCGCCTACGGTGGGGCCGCTGAACGCTTCGGCGTGGTGCCCCACCTCGCCGCGTGGGCCAAGGCGATCGGTGGTGGCGCCACCACCGGCGCCTTCGGCGGTGACGCCAACATCATGGAGTACGTCACCAAGGGGGCGGCGCAGCAGGGCACGTTCAACGGGAACCCGCTCTCGTCGGCGGTCGGACTCGCCGCGCTCACTCAAGTGCTGACCCGCGACGCCTACGACCACCTCGGCAAGCTGGGCACGATGCTCGCCGAGGGATGCAACCGAGCGATCGCCGACAGCGGCATCCCCGCCCACACGGTCGACCTGGCCGCGAAGGGGTGCGTCTCCTACCGGTCCGAGCCGTTGACGAACTACCGGGACTTCCTTGAGACGATCCCAGAGATCTACTGGGCCTCGTACCCGTACATGGTCAACCGGGGCATCTTCATGACCCCCGGCGACGAGGAGCAGTGGACCATCTCCGTGCAGCACACCGACGACGACGTGCAGAAGTACGTGACCGCGTTCGGTGAGTTCTGCCAGCTGCTGACCGCGTAAGAGAGCACCGATCGAGCGCGCCGGGCCGGCCCTGCAGGGCCGGCCCTTCGTGTGCGCGAAGGGGCCGACGATGGATGACATGCATCGCTACACCGACGAGACCGAGGCGTTGTCGAAGGCGATCGTGGCGTACGCCCGGAACCGCATCGCGAGCCCGCAGCCGCTCGACGGCTCGGCGAGTGGCGAGGAGCTCGCCCGCCGCGCTGGCGACACCGTGACGCCCGAGGGCATCGGCGGCGACGAGGCGTTGCGCGTGTGGAGCGAGGTGCTCGCTCCCGCCACGATCTCGACCGACCACCCGTCGTCGATGGCGTTCGTGCCCGGGGCACCCACCAAAGCCGCCGTGCTCTTCGACCTGATCGTGGGAGCCTCGTCGACGATCGCGGCCGGGTGGATCGACGGCGCCGGTGCGATCTGGGCCGAGAACCAGGCATTGCGCTGGCTCGCCGACCTGGCCGGCTTCCCCGCCGCGGCTGGAGGCGTGTTCGTGAGCGGCGGCTCCGCGGGCAACCTGTCGGCGCTGGTCGCAGCCCGCGCGAACGCCGCGAAGCGGCTCGGCGGACGCCCCCCGTCGGGGTGGAAGATCGCGGTCGCCGACAGCGTGCACTCCTCGGTCGCCACCGCCGCCCGCGTGATCGACGTCGGCATCGTCGACATCCCGGGCGATGAACGCGGGCGGCTCACCGGTGCCGCACTCGGTGCGACGCTCGATGCGCTGGACCCAAGCGAGGCCGAAGGCGTG
>JAOUEA010000062.1 GCA_029858935.1 Actinomycetota bacterium | reverse complement strand
CGAGGAGATCCGGCGGCGGGCCGAGGCCGACCAGCGCGTGCTCGTCACGACGCTCACGAAGAAGATGGCCGAGGATCTCACCGACTACCTCGTCGAGATGGGCATCCGCGTCCGGTACCTGCACTCCGAGGTCGACACCTTGCAGCGAATCGAGATCGTGCGCGACCTGCGTCTCGGGGAGTTCGACGTGCTCGTCGGCATCAACCTGCTGCGCGAAGGCCTCGACCTGCCCGAGGTCTCACTCGTCGCCATCCTCGATGCCGACAAGGAAGGCTTCCTCCGATCAGAGACCTCCCTCGTGCAGACGATCGGCCGCGCGGCCCGCAATGTCGACGGCACGGTGTTGATGTACGCCGACCAGATCACCGATTCGATGAAGTCCGCGATCAGTGAGACGCAACGGCGCCGCCAGATCCAGATGCGATACAACGTCGAGCATGACATCGATCCGCAGACCGTGCAGCGCAAGGTCACCGACATCCTGCTGTCGCTCCGCGGGGAGACCGACCCGACGACGACGGCGCCGGCGAAGCCTCGACGCCAACGCGCCGCCCGCCCCGAGATGCCCACCGAGGAGCTCGAACGTCTCGTGCAGGGACTCGAAGAGGAGATGCATCAGGCGGCCAAGGACCTGCGCTTCGAGTACGCGGCCAGACTCCGCGACGAGGTACACGACTTGAAACGCGAGCTGAAGCAGCTCAGGGAAGCAGGCGTCGCCTGACGCCCCTTAGGCGCGGTGGCGGTAGAACTCGACCTTTTCGGGCTCGAGCGGCGTATTCCCGAGCAGCAGGTCGGCGGCCTTCTCGGCGGTCATCATGACCGGCGCGTAGATGTTGCCGTTGGTGACGTAGGGCATCACCGACGCGTCGACGACACGAAGGCCCTCGACGCCGTGCACGTTCATCGTGAGCGGGTCCGTGACCGACATGTCGTCGACGCCCATCCTGGCGGTGCACGACGGATGCAGGGCCGTCTCGCCGTCCTTGGCGACCCAGGCCAAGATCTCCTCGTCGGCCTCGACGCTCGGTCCCGGTGAGGTCTCGCCACCGTTGAACTGATCGAAGGCGGGCTGGGTCAGGATGTTGCGGGCCACCCGGATCGCCTCGACCCACTCGCGCCGGTCCTGGTCGGTCGAGAGGTAGTTGAATCGAAGGGCCGGATGCAGGCTCGGGTCGGCGCTCTTGATCTTGATCGAGCCTCGCGCGTCGGAGTACATCGGACCGATGTGCACCTGGTAGCCGTGGTCGCCGGCCGGCGCCGACCCGTCGTAGCGGATCGCGATCGGCAGGAAGTGGAACATCAGGTTGGGGTATTCCACGTCGTCGTTCGAGCGGACGAAGCCGCCGGCCTCGAAGTGGTTCGTGGCTCCGAGCCCCGACCGAAGGAACAGCCACTGGGCACCGATGAGCGGCCGCCGCCACATCTTCATGCCGGGCGCGATCGACACCGGTTGGGTGCAGGCGTACTGCACGTAGACCTCGAGGTGGTCTTGCAGGTGCTCACCGACGCCGGGCAGGTCGTGCACCATGCTCACGCCGAGCGGCTCGAGCTCCGAGGCGTTGCCGACGCCGGACAGCTGCAACAGCTGCGGCGTGTTGATGGCCCCGCCGCAGAGCACCACGTTGCCTCCCGAAGCACGTCTCGGCGACGAGTCGCGCCCCTGCGTGTACTCGACGCCGATCGCGCGCGTGCCCTCGAAGAGCACCTTCGTGACGAACGCCCGTGTCTGAACCTCGAGGTTCGGCCGGGACTTGACAGGGTGCAGGTACGCCCGGGCGGCCGACAGCCTCCGGCCGTTGTGCACGTTGCGGTCGAACGGCGCGAAGCCCTCCTGCCGGAAACCGTTCACGTCGTCGGTGAGCGGATAGCCGGCCTGCTGCACCGCTTCGAAGAACGCACCGAACAGCGGGCTCGTTGCCGGTCCCCGCTCGAGCACGAGGGGACCGGCGTGCCCACGGAACTCGTCGGTGCGATCGGCAGCGAGGCACCGCTCCATGCGCTTGAAGTACGGGAGGCAATGCGCGTAGTCCCAGGTCTCCATGCCCGGGTCGGACGCCCACCGTTCGTAGTCGAGCGGGTTGCCACGCTGGAAGATCATGCCGTTGATGCTGCTCGAGCCGCCCAGCACCTTTCCGCGGGCGTGGTAGACGCGCCGGCCGTTCATGTGTGGTTCGGGTTCCGACTCGTACTTCCAGTCGTAGAAGCGACTGCCGATCGGGAATGCGAGGGCGGCCGGCATATGGATGAACACGTCCCAGATGTAGTCCGGGCGTCCGGCCTCGAGCACCAGGACCCGGTTCGAAGGGTCCGACGAGAGCCGATTGGCCAGAGCGCTGCCGGCCGAGCCGCCTCCGACGATGACGAAGTCGTACTGCCGACCCATGGTCACTCCTCCTCGCGTCCCCGACGGCGCGAGCATGCACCACCGCGCGCGCGTCTGCATCAGGGCGTTGCCCATCCCGCAACCGCAGGCCCGCTGAGCGAACGGCCAGCGCTCGAACGGTAGGGTCAGCCGGTGACACGACTCGCGATCCGTGCGCCGCTCGCCTGGCTCGGCCCCGGCCGCGCCGTGCCCGATGTGCAGGTGGTGTGCGAGGGTGGCGCGATCGTCGAGGTCGGACGGGTCCGCGCCGTGGCGGAGACCGACGAGGTACTCGACGTCGACGGGTTCTTGATGCCCGCGGGCGCCGACCGCCACGTCCATATCGAGATGGGCGATCCGGTCGCGATGCTCCGACGAGGCGTGACCGCCGTGCGCGATCTGGCATGGCCCGCCGATCGCATCTTCGCGCTCGCCGAGACATCCGAATCACCCGGGTTCCACGGTCCCCTGATCCGCGCTGCCGGACCGATGCTCACGGCTCCTGGCGGCTACCCCATCGGGGCGCCGTGGGCTCCGCCCGGGACGGGTCTCGAGATCGACGACGCGGCGGCGGCGAGCGCGGCCGTGGCCGACCTCGCCTCGCGAGGAGCGGTCGCGATCAAGGTATCCCTGAACGCGGAAGCCGGACCGACACCGAGCGACACCGTGCTGACGTCGATCTGCGATGCGGCCGCCGAGCGCGATCTGCCGGTGACGGCCCACGCGCAGGGCGTGGGGCAGGTCGCCCGAGCCCTCGGTGCCGGGGTCAGCGAACTCGCGCATACGCCGTGGAGCGAGCGCCTGGACGACACGACGCTCGCCGCCGCGGCCGATCGCATGCGCTGGGTCTCGACGCTCGACATCCACGGGTTCGGGCGCGACACGCCGGAGTTGCGATGTGCCCTCGACAACCTGTCGCGGTTCCACCGCGCGGGTGGGCAGATCGCCTACGGCACCGACCTCGGAAACGGCCCCGTGCCCTCCGGCGTACACGTGACCGAGCTTCAGTGGCTGCGGCAGGCGGGACTCACCACCGAGGAAGCGCTCGAGGCGTTCGTACGGGCACCGATCGAACTCGGGGCGCCGGCCGACCTGCTCGTCGTGGGAGAGAGTCCTCTCGGCGATGTCGCGGCGCTCGACGACATCCGGCTCGTCATCAGAGCCGGCGTGCCGGTCGACTAGGTCCGTCGCAGGCTCGCGACCGCCCGCATCGCTTCGTTCGGCGGTCACGGGGGTCCCGGATTCGTTCAGGAGAGGACCGCTCCGACCGATATCGATCGGGTGACGACTTCGCGATCGATCGCATCATCGGGATCAGATGCCGGAGGGGATTCCTCCGGGGACGACGAGGCGCTCGTCGAACGGCTCCACCTCGCCGAGACCCGTTATCGACGCCTCGTGGACACCCTTGCGGCGATCGTCTACACCCACGACCTGGACAGACGCGCGTTCACCTACGTCAGTCCCCAGATCGAGCCCATCCTCGGCGTCCGGGGAGACGAATTCACTCCGGCGCTCTGGGAAAAGTCGCTCCACGAGGAGGATCGGGAGCGGGTGATGGAGGAGACGGAGCGAACCGTTCGGACCTGCGATCCGTTCTCCTTGACCTACAGGGTTCGGGCCCGTGACGGCCGGTGGATCTGGTTGCACGACGAGCGCCAGGTGCTCGGCGACGCGGCGGGTGAACCGATCGCCTGGCAAGGGGTGATGGCGGACGTCACATCGGCGAAAGCTACCGAACAAGCCTTGCGTGCCAGCGAGGCACGGTTCCGCTCGGTCGTCGACAACCTTCCTGCCGCGCTGTATATGGAAGATCCCGATCCCACGTCCCATGGCACCGTCTTCGCATCCGCTCGGATCGAGGCGATCACCGGGTATGACGCGGCGGAGTGGATGAGCGATCCGGATCTGTGGCTCCGGATCGTGCATCCGGACGACCTCGACAGGGTGCTCGAAGCGGAGCGAACGTGCGTGGAGACGGGCGCGACGTTCGATCTCGACCTCCGGATCGTCCGCAAGGATGGATCGATCGTGTGGGTCAACGACCTCGCCGTCCTGATCAACGACGAGGATGGTGCGCCCATCCACTGGATCGGGTTCTTCCACGACATCACGGCGAAGAAGCTGGCGGATCGCGAGGTTGCGCGTGCCCTCGAGGTGGAACGACGATCGGTGGAGCGGCTCAAGGCGCTGGATGAGCAGAAGGACATGTTCGTGACGGCGACCTCGCACGAGATGCGCACGCCACTCGCGGCGATCATGGGGTCCGCCCGCACCCTCGAGGAACTCGGGGACATGATGGACGAGGGCGACCGCACGGCGCTGGTGGGCGCGATCGTCACGAAGGCCGCCGCCCTGGCGAAGATCCTCGACGATCTGCTCGATCTCGACCGGGTCCGTCGAGGTGTGCTGAACATTCGCAGGGAGCCGGTCGAGCTCGATCAACTCGTGGCTGCCGCTCTCGACGCGTCGACCGTGAAGGAGACCCATCAGGTCGTGCGCGACACCCCGCCGATCGTGATCTTCGCAGACCGTGCGATGGTCGAGCGCATCATCGAGAACCTGCTCACCAACGCGGGCCGCTACACTCCGCCCGGTTCCACGATCTGGGTTCGAACCGGCCGCGTCGCCGGGGGCGTGGGTGTGGTCGTCGAGGATGACGGCCCTGGCGTCGACCCATCGCTGCGCGAGGCCGTGTTCGAGCCGTTCCGCCAGGGGGCCAACGCCGTGCAGCATGCGCCCGGCATCGGGGTCGGCCTCGCGCTGGTGTCGAGGTTCGCCGAACTGCACGGTGGGAAGGCTTGGTTCGAAGATCGCGAGGGGGGTGGCGCGGCGTTCACCGTCCTGTTGGCGCCGCGGTCGGCCGAAGAGGCCCCATCGCGAGGCTAGGCCATCACCGCTGCGAGCTCGTCGAAGCAGCGGTCGACGTCGTCCTCCGTGTTGAAGAAGTGGGGACTGATGCGCAGCCCGTCGCCACGGAAGTCGGTACAGACGTCGCGGGCCAGCAGCGCGTGGCAGATCGCTCCGGCGCCGTCGCCAACCTGCACGTTCACGACCCCACCTCGAGCAGAACGATCTCGGGGCGTGCGCACCTCGAGCCCGGCGTCATCGCTGCGCGCGATCACGTGGTCGGTGAGCTCGCCTTGACGCGCGCGGATGCGCTCGACCCCGACCTCGGCGATGATGTCGAACCCGCCCTGGGCCAGGAAGAACACCGGCGCCGGAGGCGTGCCGTGCTCCAGGCGCCGAGCGGTCGGGTGGTACGCGAGGTGCCGGGCGTCGAACGAGAACGGCTCGGCGGTACCGAACCAGCCGGTCACGGCCGGTTCGAGCGACGGCAACAGGTCCCGCCGTGCGTAGAGGAAGACCATGCCCGGTCCGCCGCACATCCACTTCAACGTGCCTGCCGTGTAGAGGTCGCACCCCAGGTCGTGCAGATCGAGAGGCACGATGCCGAGACCGTGGTAGTCGTCGACGAACGAGAGCGCCCCTCGCTCGCGGGCCATGGAGCAGATGGCTCGTGCATCGACCATCGCGCTCGAGCGATAGAGCACGCGGTTCACCATGACCACCGCGGTCCGGTCGTCGATCGCATCGTCGTAGGCCTCGAGCGGGATCGTCAGTCCGTCGGGCGATCGCAGCCACACGAGCTCGGCTCCGGTCTTGCGCGCCCAGGCGATCCACACGTGCCCGTCGGTCGGGAAGTCGAGCTCTGAGAGCACCACGCGATCTCGCCTGCCCGTGAGGTCGAGGCACGATGCGACGGTCGCCAGTGCGATCGAGATATTCGTGGTGATGGCGACCTCGTCCGGGTCGCATCCTGCGAGCGTGGAGAACGAGCGCTTCAACCCGGCCATCCGCGGGAAGATGTCCTCAAACCACACGTGATCGGGTGCGCCCTTGGCAGCCCACGCGTCGAGGTAAGCATCGAGCATCGATCGAGCCCGCGTCGAGATCGGACCGAGTGAGGCACTGATCAGGTAGGTCTTCCGATCGAGCACCGGGAACTCGTTCCGGTACGACGCGAGGTCGCGCTCAGGCGTCGTCGCCGGCCCCCGCAGCGTCCGATCCGCGGGCGTCGCTCTCGGGAGCAGCGCCATGCTCCAGGAGGTAGTCGACGTACATGGGGCGGAGGGCCTCGCCGAGGGGTCCCGAGTCCGCGTCGTAGAGCAGGTCGTTCAGCAGTGCCAGCGGTCGCCGGATGTCGGTCTTGCTGCGCTCGTCGTCGCCGATGACCTCCTCGGCCACGGGCAGCGCCTTCAGGAGGTCCCAGTAGAAGCCGACGTCGAACCGGTGCTTCGCGGTGTCGATCGCCCGGTCGTAGAGCTCTTTCGTCGGCAGGGCTTCCAGGTCCTCGCGGGTGGTCATGGCCTCTCTCCCTCGTGCGAGCCGATGTTCGAGCGGCAGCCTAGCGTCCGCCGCCGGCCGGTGGCAGGAACCGCTCGAACCACGCGACCATGCGCGTCGCGAGATCGAGCACCGCCGGGAACTCGCTGACACCGTGGCCCTCCTGCGGGTACACCACCACCTCGGCGGGCACCCCGTGCTCGCGGACCGCGCGGTAGAACTCAACGGCCTGTCCCACCGGCGTGGCTCGATCGTGCCGCCCGGTCGTGAGCAGCACCGGGGTGGTGACCCGATCCGCATGCAGCACGGGGCTTCGAGCCGTGTACTCCTCGGGAACCTCGTGCGGATCGCCGCCGAGGAAGTCACCCACCCACGAGCCAAGGCTGCTGTCGAAGCGCTCGGACCACCAGTCCGTCACGGGAGACACGGACACCGATGCCTTGAACCGGTCGTCGCGCGTGGGGATCCAGGCCGCCATGAAGCCGCCGTAGCTGCCGCCCGTCAGCACCAGCCGATCCGGGTCGGCGAACCCCGCTGTCACGGCCGCGTCGACCCCGGCAAGGACGTCGTCGACATCAAGCCCTCCCATGTCGCCAACGACCCGTCGCGCGAAGTCTTGCCCGCGGCCCGTCGACCCACGCGGGTTTGGCTGCAGGATCGCGAACCCGCGGGAGAGCAACAGGGCATCGAGAACCCCCGGGAACCGATCGTCCACGGCGCCGACCGGGCCACCATGCACGTCGAGGACGAGCGGGAAGGGGCCGGGACCCGGCGGTGCGGTGATCGACCCTTCGATCTCGAGGCCGTCTGACGATGACCATCGCAAGGGCTGGCGTTGGCCGATGGCGCGCACCACCACGTCGTGCCCGGCGTGTCGAGGCGAGGCCAGGACTCGCTCCCGGCCGTCGCCGCCGACCGCGACGATCGACGGAGGACGAGCGTGCGACGAGGTGAGCACGACCACCCCGTCCCCGAACGCAGCTCCCGAAGGGTGGTGCAGCTCGCCGACAGCGCCCTGCGTCGACCAGATCTCCCGAACTCCGGCTTGGGCCGCGAGTGAGACCTCCAGCACCAGCGAGGTCAGCCCGCGGCGACCGAACACCAGCAGCCGCTCGTCGTCGAGCCACAGCGCCCTGGAAGCGTCCACGTCGGCGAGATCGACCTCGGTGATCGACGCGGTTGCGACATCGATCACGCGAAGATCTCCGCAGACGACGACCCGGTCGCTGCAGACCGCCTCGATCACCGCGACGCGGTCGCCGCCAGGGGAACCGGTGACCCACCCGAGCTGCACGTCGCTCGTGAAAAGCGTTCGTTCCTCGCCCGTGGTCGCGTCGAGCATCACGACGTCGGCTCCGTACCACGCGTCTTCTCCCGCTCCGTCGGACATCACCGCGACGATCGCCGCGGCGCCGCACAGATCGGCTTCCCAGACGTTGCGGGCTTCGGCAGAGATGCGGCGGCTCTCTCCGGAGTCGGCGTCGATCAGCCACAGCGACCTCCGCTCGGCGTCGGCGTCGTCGACGGATTCCACGTCGGGGACCCAGGGCGGCGCGTCGCGTTCCCCCCCCAGGGTGCCGGAGCCCAGCGCATCGGCCTGCTCGGCAGCGGTGCCGGCCACGCCGGCGACGATGAGGGTCCCGTCGGCCGACCACCGGTGCCATTCCACCGCGCCGGGCAGCGTGCCGAGCCGCCGGGCTTCGGCAGGCACGTCCGAGTCGAGCAGGTAGAGCTGATGGCGGCCCTTGGCTTCGCGATCCGAGCGGAAGCTCAGCCGCCCGCCGTCGGGAGACCAGCGTGGTTCGGAGTCGTCGTTCGGGCCATCGGTGATCTGCCGAAGCCCGCTTCCGTCGGCGCCGACCAAGCAGATCCGACCCGAGGGGTGACCCTCCAAGCGGTCGAGTCGCGCTCCCCGAAACGCGATCTGCCCGCCGTCGGGCGAGGGCACCGGGTCGCCGGCGGGCCACGCTCGGCCGAACCCCGGCTCGAGCACGGAGAGGAAGAACGTTTCGACCTCTTTGAACAGCGGCGTCTCGCGCAGGTCTGGGTCCATCGGTCGAGAATATGTGTCGGGCGCGTTGCCTGTCCCGGGACGCCACCGGGCATGTCGCCGGGCGCCGATAGACTGGGCGTCCGTATGGGCACCGACCTCCTCGTCATCCACGGCGCCCGTGAGCACAACCTCAAGAACGTCACGCTCGAGCTCCCCCGTGACCGCCTGATCGTGTTCACCGGCCTGTCGGGTTCCGGCAAGTCCTCGCTCGCCTTCGACACGATCTACGCCGAAGGCCAGCGGCGGTACGTGGAGTCGTTGTCGGCATACGCGCGGCAGTTCCTCGGACAGATGGAGAAGCCCGATGTCGATTTCATCGAGGGCTTGTCGCCGGCGATCTCGATCGACCAGAAGTCGACCTCACGCAACCCGCGTTCGACTGTGGGGACGATCACCGAGGTCTACGACTACCTGCGCGTGCTGTACGCGCGGGTCGGGCACCCGCACTGCTACAACTGCGGCCGCTCGATCGGGCGTCAGACCCCCGATCAGATCGTCGACCAGGTGATGGAACTGCCCGAGGGCACTCGCTTCCAGGTGCTCGCCCCGGTCGTACGAGGGCGCAAGGGCGAGTACGGCAAGTTGCTCGACGACCTGGCTCGGAAAGGGTTCCCGAGGGCTCGCATCGACGGGGAGGTGCGCGAGCTCACAGAGCCCATCCGGCTCGCGAAGACCTATAAGCACACCATCGAGGTGGTCGTGGACCGGCTCGTTGCCAAGCCCGACATCCGCCGCCGCGTGGCCGACTCGATCGAGACCGCGCTCGAGCTCGCCGAGGGCATCGCGTCGATCGCCGTGCAGACCGCCGACGGGAACGAAGAGCTGCAGACCTTCTCGCAATCGCTTGCGTGCACGCATTGCGGGCTCTCGTTCGACGAGATGGCCCCTCGCAACTTCTCCTTCAACTCGCCGTACGGGGCCTGCTCGACCTGCGACGGACTCGGCACTCGTCTCGAGGTCGACCCCGATCTGGTCGTGCCCGATACCGATCGGTCGGTGCGCGAAGGGGCGCTCGCGCCCTGGGCCAGCGCCACGCTCGAGTACTGGAACCGTGTCATCGAGTCGGTCGCCGAGGCGCACGACATCGACCTCGACACCGCCTTCCGGCGCTTGCCGAAGAAGCAGCGCGACGTGCTGCTGTACGGCAGCGACGAGAAGATCCATGTTCGGTACAAGAACCGATACGGGCGGCAGCGTTCCTACTGGACCACCTACGAGGGCGTGGTCACCAACGTCGAGCGGAGGCACCGAGAGACCGACTCGGAATCACAGCGCGACAAGCTCGAGCAGTTCATGGCCGAGATCCCGTGCCGGGAATGCAAAGGAGCGCGCCTACGACCGGAGACCCTCGCCGTCACCGTCGCCGGGCTCAATATCGCCGAACTCACCGATCGCTCGATCCGCGACACGCTGGCCTTCATCGAGGGCATGGACCTGAGTGAGCGGGAGCTCATGATCGCGGAGCGGCTGCTCAAGGAGATCCGTGAGCGGCTTCGGTTCCTGGTCGACGTGGGGCTCGACTACCTCTCGCTGGCACGGCCCTCCGGCACGCTCGCCGGTGGCGAGGCCCAACGCATCCGCCTCGCGACCCAGATCGGCTCCGGCCTCGTCGGCGTGCTCTACATCCTCGACGAACCGTCGATCGGGCTGCACCAGCGCGACAACAAGCGCTTGATCGACACGCTCGTGCGGCTGCGCGACCTCGGCAACACCCTCATCGTCGTCGAGCACGACGAGGCCACGATCCTGGAGGCCGATCACATCGTCGACATCGGACCCCTGGCCGGCGAGCACGGAGGCGAGATCGTGTACTCCGGCGACCTCAAGGGACTCCTGGAATGCGACGGCTCGCTGACCGGAGCGTTCCTCACCGGGCGACGGCAGATCCCGACCCCCGACGTGCGGCGGACGCCCGGTGCGCGACGGCTCCGTCTCGAAGGAGTTCGCGAGCACAACCTGCAGAACATCACCGTCGACGTGCCGCTCGGGCTGTTCGTCTGCGTCACGGGGGTGAGCGGCTCGGGGAAGTCGACGCTCGTCCAGGACGTGCTGCTGCGCGCGCTGATGCAGAAGGTGTATCGATCCCGTCTGCAGCCGGGCCGGCACAAGAAGCTACACGGCTGGGAACAGGTCGACAAGATCGTCGACATCGATCAGTCGCCGATCGGTCGAACCCCCCGGTCGAACCCCGCCACGTACACCGGGGTGTTCGACCACGTGCGGAGGCTGTTCGCCCAGGTGCCGGAGGCGAAGCTCCGCGGCTACCAACCGGGGAGGTTCAGCTTCAACGTACGAGGTGGCCGATGCGAGCAGTGCGCGGGCGACGGTCAGATCAAGATCGAGATGCACTTCCTGCCAGATGTCTACGTCACATGCGAGGTGTGCAAGGGCCGGCGGTACAACCGGGAGACCCTCGAGGTTCGCTACAAGGGACGGACGATCTCCGATGTGCTCGAGATGAGCGTCGACGAGGCCCTCGAGTTCTTCCAGCACATCCCTCCCATCAAGCGGCACATGCAGACCCTGTCCGACGTAGGGCTCGGGTACGTGAAGCTCGGCCAGCCTGCTCCCACCCTCTCGGGAGGGGAGGCCCAGCGCATCAAGCTCAGCTCCGAGCTGCACAAGCGAGCCACGGGCAACACGCTCTACGTGCTCGACGAGCCAACCACGGGGCTGCACTTCGAGGACGTGCGCAAGCTCCTGGCGGTACTGCAGCGGCTCGTCGCCAGCGGCAACACCGTGCTCGTGATCGAGCACAACCTCGACGTGATCAAGACCGCCGACTGGCTGATCGACCTCGGCCCGGAGGGTGGCGACCAGGGCGGGTCCGTCGTCGCGGTCGGTACCCCAGAAGCCATTGCAGCCGAGACCGCCTCGCACACGGGGCGATTCCTCGCCGAGGTGCTGGATCGTCCGCAGCTGGCCCTCGAGACTCCCGAGGCGATCGCTCCGCCCGGCTGATCCGGGTGGCCTGCACGAGACGCGAGGCTTGCTAGTATCCCCGCCGACGTGTCCAAGCGCCTGCCGATCATCGTGTGTGCCCTGGCCCTGGTGACGGCCGCATGTGGCTCGATCCCCGACGGTGAGATCGTGGCCGGGGAAGGGGCGCGCTTCGTGCCCTTCGTTGCGGAGTTCCTCGACGATGCAGGGCTCGGGAACTCCGTTGCCGTCGACGCCGAGGGCGTCCCATATGCCTCGTATTGGATCTTCCCCGCCGAGCTCAAGGAAGGCGAGATCCCGGTTGGTCGCCCGCTTGGGTCTCCCTACATCGTCACCGACGATCAAGAGCCGAAGGAAGGCGCCGCCGTCGGCGTGGCGAGCCTGTCGGCCGAGGGTGTCTGGACACGTGGTGCGGCTGCTCAGGTCCGCGAGACCCCGAGCGGCGTCTACATCCCGTAC
>JAOUEA010000255.1 GCA_029858935.1 Actinomycetota bacterium | reverse complement strand
AACCGCGTTGCCGTTGTCGAACGTCACGCCGATCTGCGAGCGCGTCGTGGTGTACCCGTCGCGCATCAGCGCTTCCACCTCGAGGCTCTTCGCGCCATCGGCGAACTTCTGGGTCGGCAGCGAGAAGGTGTAGGGGGCCTGGAAGTCGATCAGGAGGTACTGGCCGTCGAGGTAGAAGATCATTCGGCGCACGCCCGGATTCGAGCCGGTGACGTTCACGCTGACGGTGACCGTGCTCGGCCCCGTGACCGTTCCCCCGTCGGCCGGCGCCGTGAAGCACAACGTGACTTGATACCCAGCCGGACCGCTCGAGGAACACGCTGCGGCGGAGGCGGGAGTCGGCGCGCCGATCGCCAACACCGTCACGATGGCGCACGTCGCCAATGTGGCGACGAGCTTCCGGCTCGGGATGCGGTGCGTATGAAGGTTCACCGGTGCCCACCTCTTTCCGTTGGAAGGGTCGTGGTTGCGTTCGTGACCACACCTGATTCGTTCACGCTGATGCTCGATCCCATCGCTCCTACCCCTCTTCCTCGCCCCGCCGCCGGGCCCCGATCGACGTCACGAGCAAGACGCCGCCGAGTCCCGTCGCCAGCAGCAGCAGGAATCTCGTCGGGGACCGGCTCACGCCCGACGGTTCACTCGAATCGAATCCCTCGCCGACCTCGAGGGTCGCCCCCTGGATGGCCGACAACACGTCGAGCGAGCGCGTACCGAAGTTTTCGCTCGGCTCCACGTGCGTGTTCTCGCTGAACTCGTTCCAGCTGATCAGGCCGAGCATGTCGGGCGACGACGCCAGGGCGGCTTCGTACTCCCGGCGCAGCGTCTTGCCGTCTTCACGCGGAACGACCGCCGTGCCGCCGACGAGTCTCGCGTCGAAGCCGGGGGCCACCGGGGCGATCCATCGGTCGCCGTGTCGATCGACCACGTCCGACATCTCCCTGAGCTTTCCGGGGTAGTCCGGGTACGTGTCCGGGTTGACGGACGACCAGTAGTAGGCCTCCCCGTCGACCAGATCGGCGATGCGCCCGTAGTCCTCGGGTGTCTTCTCGGTCGCCATGACGAGCAGATCGGTTCGAACCCCCGCGGTGGCCCGCTCGATCTCCTCGGCGGAGAACTCCCAGGTTCCCGACCACACCACCAGCGGTTTCTCGTAGACATCGAACGCCGGCAATGAGGCGAACTCGTCGGCGAAGTAACGCAGATCCGCGGCGACCCGCCCCACCGGCAGTGGCCGCCGGTAGAAATCGAGACCCTGGTACATCACGGCGAGCTTGAAGTTCTCTTCCTGGGCGATCGCGGCCAACGTCGCCAGGCGAGGGTTCAGTACCTGCGTGCTCTTCCAGCTCACGATGAAGCCGTCGATACCTGCCGCCTTCGCCCACTCGATGTGCTGGCGCATGACCGAATCGAGATCGCTCGAGTAGTTGCCGAGGATCGGGTGGTCGGTCTTGGCGCGCTCCCACGACGTGGCGTCGAACCAGATGTAGTAGTAGGCGAACATCGGTGTCTCGGGCTGCGTGGCGGCGCGCACCGACGACGACCCGGCGAAGACCGTGACGACGATCGCGATCGCCGACACGGACACGGCCCGCCGTCGCACGGTCGATGGCTGATCGCGATGCGCCACTCGTCGGGCTCGCCGTCGACGGACCGCCCCCGCGGTGAGCGGCAGGCCGACGAGGAACGCCAGGCTCACCAGGAGCGCCGCCGACAGATCCACGTAGCTCAGGAACATGATCTCGGCGCTCTGCGGCCGCGACAGCGCCAGCGGAACGGAGAGCGTGAGGCCCGCGCCGTCCACGCTCACCTCGTACTCACCACGTGGCAGCGATTTGACCGAGGCATGACCGTCGACGATCGGAACCACGAGCTGCCGACCGTCCGGGAAGGTCAGGCGAAGCGACGATCCGATCGGGAATCCGAACAACGCGTCGCGCACCTCGAACTCCGCCGGGAAGAAGAGGAGCCATATCGGGATGTCCTGAACCTCGCCCGGGTCGAAGCGCTGCTGCGAGCGGTTCACGACGTTCGCGCCTTCGACGGTGACCCGTTGCACGGAGTACTCGATCGGACGCGTCAGAGCGCCCGCCTGGACCGTGGTCACTCGCTGCGCGTGCAGCCAGTGAGCGGCTGCGATCTCGTCATCGCGGAAGGTGTAGACACCGCCCACCGTGCTCTTGAGTGTCATCGTCGAGATCGACTCCGTCTCGATCTCGACCCCCCGACGGTCGGTGAAGCTGAACGACACCCGGCGGTACACGTCGAGGGCGATCTCCAGGCCGGGGTACCAGCGGTCGTGCTCCACGCGGATCCCGTCGCCGACCTTCTGCGTCGGGACCCGGGCCGTCCGCTCGATGGCATCGGCCGATGCGGCCTCCACCCGCACGCGACCTCGCTCGTCGGTCACGAAGGCCCTTCCGCCGTAGATCACCCGAACGCCCTGCATCGCCGGGATCACCCGGATCGTCCAGGCTCGGCTCGCGGCCCTGGTTGCGGCGGTCGAGGGCGGTGCGGTCGTCGCCGCGACGGCCGCGATCAACAACAGGGCCGGCAGAACCCGTCTCATCCGCCGTCCTTCCTGCCGCGGAACGGAAGGCTCACGAGGACGAGCACGATCGCTGACCCGATCGCCGCTCCGTAGGTGAGGAAGATCGTGTGCCGCGGCTTCCCGGCATCGTTGGCCTCCTCGCGGACCCCTCGCGTCACGGGCAAGAGGACCGGCTCTCGAGGCGGCTCGTCGAAGTCGAACGCGCTCAGCATGGGGTCGGCCCGTGCGTCCCGCCGTGCGAGCGGCCGCAGGTTCCAGTTCGTCTCGATGAAACTCAGCGCGGACGTGTAGTCGAGCGTGGTGCTGTCGATGTGCCCTCGCTTTGCGTACGGACTCACCATGAGTGCCGGCACGCGGAAGCCGTAGCCGAAGCGATCGACCTGCGGAGGCTTCACGTGGTCGTACCAGCCGCCCCAGTCGTCGTAGGTCCACATGAAGGCCGAC
>JAOUEA010000061.1 GCA_029858935.1 Actinomycetota bacterium | reverse complement strand
ACGAACGTGCGCGCCTCATCGACCGGCACCGTCGTTGCCACCTCGTCGAGCACACCGGAGACCTCGGCTTCCAACGCCTCGAGCTCCTGGGGCAAGGGCGGATCGTGCTCGATGTGGCGTTCGGTCATGCGGACGCTGCCCATGCGCGTCGAGATGGCCCGCTCAGCACGCCCCGGCGTCGGTCCGATCACGAACTCCGTCGAGCCTCCCCCGATGTCCTGGACGGCGAAGGGCCCCCAGGCCGGGTCGATCCCCGTGGTGGCGCCGAGGAACGACAGGGCCGCCTCGTGTTCACCGCTGATCACCTCGAGCTCGGACCCCGCGAGCCCGCGCACCGCGGTCGCGTACCGATCGCCGTCCGCGGCGTCGCGGACGGCGCTGGTCGCCCCCACCCGGATCCGGGCTGCGCCGAGCGCCTCGGCACGCCGGCAGAAACGCGCGAGGACCTCGATCGTCCGCGCGAGCGCCTGGGGCTCGAAGCGTCCAGTGCGATCGACGCCTTGCCCGAGCCTGGTGATGACCATGTCGCGAGCGAGCTCGGTCGACCCGCCTCCCGGTGACTGACTCGGCTCGACCACCAGCAGGCGGATCGAGTTCGTTCCCTGGTCGATCGCGGCCACCCTCCCCGCCGGCTGTTCCTCATGGATCGGCTCGACACGCTCGGCTACCCACCGACCGACGGGATCTTCCCCACCTGCGAGGTGATGCGCGTAGTGCGCGTGCAAGCACTTGATACCCATGCGAGTGCCTGCGACCCCGCCCCATTCCCGAGCCGCGGCGAGGTCTGCGCCACGGTCGGCTGCATAGGCCTCGTGGGCCGCCTCGATCGCGCTGCGGAACCCCGCGTCGCGCGCCATGCGCTCGTTGAGCCGTCCGATCGCGCCGTCCGCCTCGACGCGCGAAACGGCCCTGCTCGCGTCCGGACAGGTCAGCCAATAGGTCGTCGGGAACGGGTCACCCGCCGCATCGACCGGCGCGTTGCGGATCACGAGCGGATGACCACCCGTGCAGCGCGCCACGACGGTGAACGGCGTCGTCGGGTCGCGACCGAGCTGCTCACGCACGACCGCGAGATCGACCGCCCGGAGCTCGCGCCGCGCGGTTGGTGTCGGGACGGTCATGTCCGTCATGTTCTCAGGGCGCGCGGATCGCTCGAGGGTACCCTGCGGGGGATGCGAGACCGCGCCTTTACGCCGATCGAGACGGATCGCCTTCGCCTCCGCCGGTTCGAGCCGAAGGACATCGGCGCGTTCCATGCCTATCGAGCCGACGAGCGCGTAGCTCTTTTCCAGTCGTGGCAGGACTACACCGTGGAGCAAGCACGACGGTTCGTCGAGGAGATGGCGAAGGAGGACCCTGGCGTGCCCGGCGTGCCCTTCCAGTTCGCCGTCGCCGAACTCGACCACGACCTGTTGATCGGCGACTGCATGCTGACACTCGACGCGGCCGACCCCCCGGGGGCCGAGATCGGCTTCACCGTCGCGCCGGCTCATCAAGGGCGCGGGGTCGCCACCGAGGCCGTGCGGGCACTCCTGGCCTACGCCTTCGAACGCCAGGACGTCGGCACCGTCCGGGCCGTGATCGACGCCGACAACGAGCCGTCGATCGGCGTGGTCGAGCACCTCGGATTCAGGCTCGTCGGAACGATGCGCACGACCTTCAAGGGCACGCCCTGCGACGAGCACACGTACGCGATCTCGGGCACCGACCGACAGGTGTCTGCGGGCTGAGCGGCGGACGCTCTATTTACGTTTGTGCTCGACCGCGCGTTTGTAGTCGACCAGACGCTCTTCGCTCTGTCGCATGAACTTCTTGAGCATCTGCTCGAATTCGGGGTCGGACCCGCGGCGCGGCCGTGGCGGAGCAGGGTCCTGCAGCGCCTTGATCGAGAGATCGATCTTGCCGTCTTCCTTGATCGCCCGCACCTTGGCCTGCACGACGTCTCCCTCTCGGAGGTGTTCGTGCACGTCCTTCACGTAGTTGCGGTCGATCTCGGAGATGTGGACCAATCCGAGGCGGCCGTCCTCGAGCTTGAGGAACGCTCCGTATGGCGTGATGCGTTCGACGGTTCCGTCGATCACCGCGCCGATCTCGATCTCTGCGATGTCTGCTGCCCCTTTCGGTTGCGATCCCGGCGATTCCGGGCGTGGCGGCCAGTGTGCGGGAATCGCACAGGCCCGTCAATCGACGTCGGATCGGTCGTCGTGCACGCCCGACTTCGCGGGGGCGAGGAGGGCCACGCGGATAGCATCCTCTCGTGCACGTCACGCCCGTCGCCGACGCTTGCTCGTTCCTGACGGTTGCGGCAGCGGTGCTCGACCGGAACCCGGCCGCCAACAACTTGCCGCTCGGCATCGCTCAGGCCCTCATCGATCGCCCGGACTCATACGCCGAGGCACAGTTCTGGCTGGTCGAACATGGCAGCGACGTGGTCGGTGCTGCCCTGCGCACCCCGCCCTATCCCTTGGTCGTCGCCGATCCGCTCCACCCAGCGGCGGTCGGCGCGCTGGCGCCCGTGCTCGCCGGGACCGATCCCGATCTGCCCGGGGTCACGGCCAATGAGCCATGGGCGAGTCGGTTCGCCGAGGCCTGGTCGGCGGCGACCACGCAGCCGTGGCACCTGTCGCTCGCGCAGGGCGTCTACGTGCTGAGCGCGATACGATCGCCGACCCCGGCTCCAGGAGCGCCGCGATCTGCGACCGATGCCGATCGCCCCCTGCTCGAGCGGTGGATGCATGCGTTCGAGTCTGAGGCGCTGGGACAGATGCTCCGTGACGAACACACCACGGCGAGGGCGCTCGATGGCCGACTCGGCCCCGGTGCAACGGGCGGCTTCTCGATTTGGGTTGTCGACGAACGCCCGGTGTCGCTCACGGGATGGATGCCGATGCCCGCCGGTGCGCGCGTCGGGCCCGTCTACACGCCGCCCGCCGAACGCGGCAAAGGATACGCCTCGAACCTCGTGGCCGACGTAAGCGCACGCATGCTCGAAGGCGGGGCCCCGGCGTGCTTCCTCTATGCCGACCTTGGGAATCCGACCTCGAACGCGATCTACCGGCGGATCGGGTACGAGCAGGTCGCCACGTCGTCGATGATCGTCTTCGGCGACCGGGGCTGAGTATCTCCCGACGCCGCCCTGCTCAGCACCGCGGTGCCGGAGGCGCGCCGTTCGACGGCACCATCACGAATGCGGTCTCGCCTGGGCGCACCATGCCCAGGCACTCCCGGGCGAGCTGCTCCAGGTACTCGGGATCCGTGAACCGATCGATCCGCGACCGGAGCTCCACGTTGCGAGCCGCGAGGACGTCGGCCTGTTGCTCGAGCCGCGCGAGGTCGTTGCGTTGGTCGATCAGGGCACGCAGAGGCGCCACCGCGAGCGTCACCAGGGTCAGTGCCACCACGGCAAGCACGGCCGCTCGGGCGGTGAGCCGCGGCCGCGACGTGAGACCGCGAGCCACCTCGTGCCGACCGATCTCGCGGTGGCGCACAGCCGAGCCCCTCGCCACCTCTGACGGGGTCGGTGCACTTCGCCTCGCGGCGGCCGGGGAAGGGACCGCTGAACTCATGCGCTAGGCAGCCCCCGGCGGCGCACCCGAGAGCGATCGGCCCCCGGCGAAGCGAGCCTCGTCGCCGAGCTCTTCCTCGATGCGCAACAGCTGGTTGTATTTCGCGGTGCGCTCGCCCCGGCTCGGCGCACCCGTCTTGATCTGGCCGGCGTTCGTCGCGACCGCGAGGTCGGCGATCATCGCGTCCTCGGTCTCTCCGCTGCGGTGCGACACGACGTTCGCGTACCCGCTTCGCGTCGCGAGATCCATCGTGTCGAGGGTCTCGGTCAGCGAGCCGATCTGGTTGACCTTGATCAGGATCGCGTTCGCGACGCCCTCGCGCACGCCGCGCTCGAGCCGCTCATCGTTCGTGACGAACAAGTCGTCGCCGACGAGCTGCACGCGTGAGCCGAGCTCGCGCGTCAGGGCCGCCCAGCCTTCCCAGTCGTCCTGGTCGAGTGGGTCTTCGATCGAGGCGATCGGGAACCGCTCCACGAGATCGGCCCAGAACACGATCATGTCCTCCGCGGTGCGGTCTCCGCCTTCGAGCCGATAGCGCCCCTCATCGGTGAACAACTCGCTCGTGGCAGGGTCCATCGCGAGCGAGATCTCGTCGCCGGGGGTGAGTCCCGCCTGGTCGATCGCCCGAAGCAGCCACTCGAGCGCCTCGTTCGCGGTCGCGATCTCGGGTGCGAACCCTCCTTCATCGCCCACGGCGGTGGCGAGCCCTTTCTCGTGGAGTAACCCTCGCAAGGCATGGAAGCACTCGGTCCCCCACCGCAGGGCCTCGCTGAACGACGCGGCACCCACCGGCACGATCATGAATTCCTGAAGCTCGAGCTCGTTGCCGGCGTGGGCCCCACCGTTGATGACGTTCATCATCGGCGTCGGCAGCACGTGCGCGTTCGGACCGCCCAGGTACCGGAAGAGGGGCATGCCGGTCGAATCGGCTGCAGCCTTCGCGACCGCGAGCGACACGCCGAGCACGGCGTTGGCGCCCAGCTCGGACTTCGCATCGGTTCCGTCGAGGGCGACCAGGGCGGCGTCGACACCGCGCTGGTCGAGGGCCTCGGCGCCCACGAGGGCCTCGGCGACGCGACCGTTCACGTTGGCGACGGCCCCGAGCACTCCTTTCCCACCGAAGCGCGCATCGCCGTCGCGAAGCTCGAGCGCCTCGTGCTGGCCGGTGGAAGCGCCGCTCGGAACGCCTGCTCGCCCGAAGGCACCGTCGTCGAGCCATACGTCGACCTCGACGGTCGGGTTGCCGCGCGAATCCAGGATCTCGCGCGCGTGAACGGACTCGATCGATGACATCGGAAGGACGATGGTAGTCGACGCCTACCGGGCCGCCGGGGATTTCGCGCGGCGCTTCGTCGTGACCTCCGGCCACCGTGTAAAGAGCCTCGATCCACCGATCGGGTCGAACCCGAGCCGACCGTACAGGTGCCGCGGCCAGTCCTGCGCGTCGGCGAACAGGAACACGAACGTCGCACCTGCGGCCCGAGCCTCGGCGACCGCCCTCAGCACGACGTTGCGGGCAACACCGCGCCCGCGGAACTCTTCCAGCGTGTTGACGTCTTCGATCTGAGCGGTGTCACCGTCCACGTAGAGCTCGCACGACCCGGCGATCCGTCCATCGACGCGCTGGGCGAAGAATCGGGCCCCGACGCGATCGACGAGGACCTTCCGGAACGACGCCAGCATCTCGGCGATGCCCGGCTCCGCGCCCCAGGGCTCACGCCGGATGACCTCGGCGACGAACGGCCGCATCTCGTCGAACCCGGTCTCCTCGGTCATCTCGATCGCCGGGGCGCGATCGGGTTCTCCTCGATGCGCCAATACGATCATCTGTTCGACCGCGTATCCGTGCTCCCCCATCCCCATCGCGATCGAGTCGGCGTCGTCGACCGAGGCGAACTCGACCTCTCGATGGCGGAAGCCCGCGTAGACGTCGTCGAGCACGGCGACCACGTCGTCGGCCTTCCTGTCGCCGATCGAACGATCGGCGACCGCCATGTTCGCGTCGTACCGCAGCGGGAAGTCGTCGTTGAAATAGGCCACTCCCCACCGCAGATCGAGTTCGCGGGTCGACGTACGGTGCATCACTCGCTGCTGGAAGGCGAACGCTCGATGGAAGTCCTCCGGCATCGCGCAGAGGATACCGGCCGAGCCGAGCGTGTCTTCGTTTAGCCCGACCGTGCCTCCGTGACGTTGCCGGGATCGCCGTTCGAGCCGCAGACGAGCACGACGAGACGTTCGCCGGCCGCGGGGCGGTAGGCGCCCGACTGCACGGCGGCGAGCGCCGCTGCGCCACCGGGCTCAGCGAAGACCCGGAGCTCTTGCCAGAGCCTGCGCTGTGCCTCCAGGATCGCGTGGTCCTCGACGAGCACCACATCGCCGACATGTCCCGCGCTCGCGACCGCGAACGCGATGTCGCCCACCCGACGGGCCCCCAGGGAATCCGCTGCTCGACCCGACACGGGGACTTCCACGGGCTCGCCCGCCTCCAAGGCGGCATGCAGACCGCGAGAATCGACGGGCTCGACGCCGATCACGCGGACCCCCGTCCCTGCGAACCATGACGCGATGCCACCGATGAGGCCGCCGCCGCCGACCGCCACGAGCACGGTGTCGGCATCGGTCGCCTGCTCGGCCAGCTCTGCGCCGATCGTGCCTTGTCCCGCCACGACCTCGAACTGGTCGTAGGGGTGCATCCACACGGCACCGTCGTCGTTGAGGCTGGCAAGGGCGGCGTCGGACGCGTCGTCGTAGTAGCCGTCGACGACGCGGACGTCGGCCCCTGTTGCCCGCACCTTGTCGATCTTTTCTGCGGGCGACGTAGAGGGCACGAAGATCGCCGCCGCGTGCCCCAGCTCGCGGGCGGCGTGACCGACCGCCAACCCGAAGTTGCCGCCGCTCGCGGCCACGACGCCAGACGGCCCTACCCCGGCCGTCAGCATGCGGTTGAAGGCCCCCCGCGGCTTGAACGAACCGGTGACCTGGAGCAGTTCCAGCTTCAGCGTGAGCCGGTCGTCGACGCCGAGGGTGCCTGGGCCGACCGACAGCACCGGCGTCCGTCGCACGTACGGCATGATGCGTTCTCGAGCGGCCGCGATGTCGTCGCGTGTCGGCGTCGTGACGTCGCTCACGCCTCTCGCGCCTCCCGGAACAGCGAGCGGAGCTCTCCTTCCTCGGCCGACTCGACATCGAGACCGCGCTCGGCCACGAGCGCCACGAACCGCTCGTACCGGTCGGAGAACGTGCGAACGGTCCGGCGCAATGCGCTCTCGGCGTCGACTCCCAGCTTCCGCGCGACCGCCACAGCGGCGAACAATACGTCGCCGAGCTCTTCCTCGGCGCTGGCTCGGTCGATGGCCGCGGCGAGCTCGTCGACTTCCTCTCGCAGCGCTCCCACCGCCGAGTCGACCGACCTCCACTCGAAACCCCACCCGGCCGCGCGGCGCTGGACCTTCGCGGCCCGCGCGAGCGAGGGCAACGCTGCGGGGATGTCGTCGTCGACGGCTGGTCGCTCTCCGGCTTCGGCAGCCTTCAGCTTCTCCCAATTCACGAGGACCTCGTCGGCACCCGACACCTCCACGTCGCCGAAGACGTGCGGATGGCGATACACGAGCTTGGAGACAAGCCCCTCCGCCACGTCGTCGACATCCCAGCGACCGTCATCGGCCGCAAGCTGCGAGTGGAAGACGACCTGCAGCAGCACGTCGCCGAGCTCGTCACGCATGCCGTCGTCGTCGCCCGCGTCGATCGCCTCGAGCAACTCGTGAGTCTCTTCGAGCAGATGCCGCGCGAGGCTCTCGTGGGTCTGCTCGGCATCCCAGGGGCACCCGTCCGGACCCCTGAGCCGAGCCATCACCCGCACGAGGTCCAGCAGTCGCTCACCCTGCTGGGAGGTCGGAACGGGGCCCTCGCGAACGTGGGCGAGCGGATCGCCGGCGTCCGAGGCCGCGTCGGTCACGGCGCGGGCGTGCCCTCGCCGCCATCGCCGGGAGCACCGTCGGCCGGCCCACCGGTTGCGCTCGGGTCTGTGCTGTTCACCGCGACGACCGTGAGTGTCTCCGGATCGAACGTGCCGTACTTGGGGTTCACGTCGACGCCTTGGGTCTCGACCTGGTCGCGCATCCACGCGTTGAAGAGCGTTCCCTGCTCCCCTTGCACGAGTTGCGTCTTCGCCTCGTCGAACGGCGTGACCTGCTCGTTGACCAACAGGATCACGTGGTATCCGAACTCGCTCTTCACCGGCTCGGAGATCTGCCCCGGCTCGAGCGCCACCGCGGCTTCGGCGAACTCGGGAACGTACGTCGACGCGACCGCCTGCCCCAGGCTGCCACCGTTGGCCCCCGATCCCGTGTCGGTGGATACCTGCTTCGCGAGATCCTCGAACGTCTTGCGTGTGGCACCCGGCGCGGTCACCTGATCGTAGACGTCCTGCGCTTCGGCTTCGGTGTCGACGAGGATGTGCAGCGCATCGATCGTGGTGAACCGCAAGATCTCGTCGTCGTAGATCTTCTTCAGCTGCGCGTCGTCGAGCTCCTCGGCGGCCACGGCTCCCTGCACCGCTTGGAAGAGGAGCACCTCGTTCGCGAGCATCTTCAGATCGACCCTGGTGAGGTCGAGTTTGCCGAGCTCCTCGTCGACCGACTCCGCCGTGAGCTGTTGATCGAGGTTGGCGATGATCTCGTCGACCTGGGATGCCTCGACCGAGATGTCGTTGTCGGTCGCGTATCCGTCGATCAGCGAGCCCTGGATCAGGTTGCTGAGCGTGAACCGGTTGCAGACGGCCTCCTGGGTTTCCCCGTCAGGCGGGGGGCCTCCGCATTCCTGTTGATTCAGGGCTGCAAGGAACGTGAACAACTTCGCTTCCTGGGCGACCTGCTCGTCGGAGATGTCGGTTTCGCCCACGGTCGCCGCTGCAGACGGGCCGGTGCTGCACGCGGCGAGCAGGGAGGCGGCGAGCACGGGCATGGCGATGAGGCGGAGCATTCGGGAGTCCACGAGCGTCCAGTCTACGGGCTCATGGGAACTCGGCCGGCGCCGACGTCGGCCCGACACACGAACGTCACGCGCCGGCCCGGAGCCCCGCGAGCTCAGACGCCTGTTGGCGCGGGCAACACGGCATCGCCCGTCACCGCTTCCAGCAGCCACCGCTCCACGAAGGCGACGAGATCCTTCCCGAAGACCCGGTCTGGCACGAGGTTCAGGGTCTGCGATTCGGGAGCGTATGTCGCCTTGAAGACCCGTTCCTCGAGGTCGGGCAACAACGCATCGGGGATCTCGACGGGCTTCAGCCGCACCTGATCGCGGAAGGTCGAGACCTCCTCGATGCCGAGCACCCGCGCCGTGACCCGCAGGGAGGCGACCGCGAACAGCGTCTCGACCTCGTCGGGGAGCGCGCCGTAGCGATCGATCGTTTCCGCGCGGATCCGTTGGAGCGCCTCGTGATCGGGGGCCAGCGAGATCCGCCGATAGAGCTCGAGTCGCAGGCCCTCCTGGGCGACCCACCCGGGCGGCACGAACGCCTTGACCGGAAGATCGATCCGCAGCTCCGCTTCGGTCGGAACCTGTTCGCCCTTCAGCTCGGCCATCGATTCCTTCAGGATGCGCGCATACGCGTCGAACCCGACGGTCGCGATATGTCCCGATTGCTCGGCGCCGAGCATGTTGCCCGCACCGCGGATCTCGAGATCTTTCATCGCGATCTTGAAGCCGGAGCCGAGCGCCTGGTTCGCGCTGATCGTGGCAAGGCGCTCGCGAGCTTCGTCCGTCATCTCGCGTTGAGGCGGGAAGAAGAAGTACGCGAACGCGCGTTCGGTCGAGCGACCGACACGGCCCCGAAGCTGGTACATCTGCGCGAGCCCAAGCAGGTCGGCCCGGTCGACCACGAGCGTGTTCGCGTTCGGGACGTCGAGTCCGCTCTCGATGATCACGGTCGACACCAAGACATCGGCCTCCCGGTTCCAGAAGGTCATCATGGCTTGCTCGAGCCGCGCCTCGTCCATCTTGCCGTGCGCGACCACGATGCGAGCCTCGGGAAGCTCCTCCATGAGCCAGGCGGCCTGCCGGTCGATCGTCGCCACACGGTTGTGCACCCAGAAGACCTGTCCCTCGCGGAGGAGCTCGCGCCGAACGGCGCCAAGGGCGAGGCCCTCGTCGTAGCTCCCAACATAGGTGAGCACTGGCTGACGGTCCTCGGGGGGCGTATCGATCGTGCTCATCTCCCGGACGCCGGTCAATGCCATCTCGAGGGTGCGGGGGATCGGCGTCGCGGTCATCGTGAGCACGTCGACGCTCGCCCGGAACTGCTTCAGTCGCTCCTTGTGGGCGACACCGAAGCGCTGCTCCTCGTCGACGACGAGCAGGCCGAGGTCGCGGAACGCCATGTCCTTGCCGAGCAGCCGGTGCGTGCCGATCACGACATCGACCTTGCCGGCTTTCACATCGTCGACGATCTGCTTCTGCTCCGCCTGGCTCACGAACCGGCTGAGCATCTTCACGGTCACCGGAAACGGTGCGAACCGTTCGCTCAGCGTGATGAAGTGCTGCTCGGCCAGCAACGTGGTCGGCACGAGCACCGCCACCTGCTTGCCCTCCATCACCGCCTTGAACGCTGCCCGCACGGCGATCTCGGTCTTGCCGAACCCGACGTCGCCGCAGATCAGGCGGTCCATGGGCTTCGGCAACATCATGTCTGCCTTGACCTCATCGATCGCTGAGCGCTGGTCGGTGGTCTCCTCGTGCGGGAACGCGTCTTCGAGCTCCTGCTGCCACGGCGTGTCGGGCCCGAAGGCATGGCCCGGCACCGACAGCCTCACGGTGTACAGACGCACGAGCTCCCCGGCCATGTCGCGCACGGCCCGTTTGACCTTGGCGGTGGCCCGAGCCCAGTCGCTCCCACCCATGCGGTGAAGGCGCGGGCTGTCGCCGCCGACGTACTTCGCGACCATGCCCACGGCGTCGCTCGGCACGAAGAGCTTGTCGCCTCCTGCGTATTCGAGCATGAGGTAGTCACGCTCGGCCCCCGCGAGCTCGCGGTGGGTGATGCCCGTGTACCGCCCGACTCCATGGATCCGGTGCACGGCGAAGTCCCCGGGTTCGAGCTCCTCGGTGATCGAGTCGGTGCGCCGGCTGGTGAACCGAGGAGCCGTCCGCGTGTGCCGCCGAGCGCCGAATAGGTCCTCCTCGGTGATCACGACGAGGTTCCCCGCCCCGAAGACGAAACCGTCGGCGAGCGGAGATTCGACCGGTTCGACCGCCACGTGCTCGCCCAGCACCTCCAGTGCGCGTTCGAGCGATCCGTGGCCGCGGCCCGACAGCACCACTCGGACCCCGTGGTCCGCAAGTTGCGAGGCACGCTCGGCCAGCTCGGCCGCGTTCCCTCGAGCGGTGCCCCAGCCCTCGACGCCGAGATCGATCCCTTCGGCGAACTCCGTCAACTGCACGCACACCCGGTCGCCGATCGCGTCGTCGAGAGGGCGAAGCACGCGCGAGGCCGGCCACGACGTGGCCTCGGCGAGCGCCTCGGCTTCGAGGTGTGCGGCGCGGGCCCGATCGAGCGTGCGATGAGCCTGAGTCAGCACGACCCACGCTCCGGAGGGCAGCAGTTCCGCGGGCGTCGGCATGCGATCGAACAGGAATGGCGCGAGGGTCTCGGCCCCTTCGACGAACAGCCCATCGGCGAGCCGCCCGAGCTGATCGGCGAACCGTTCCGGGGCCTGGGCAGCGGCGACGCGAGCTCGGTCGCGCAGCGCCTCGTCGGGGATCAACTCCCGAGTGGCCGGCACCTCCGCGAGCACCACCCGATCGGTCGACAGCTGGGTCGAGGGCACGAACTCACGGATCGACTCGACCTCGTCGCCCCAATAGTCCAGACGCACGGGACGCCTCGCCGTACCCGGGAACACGTCGACGACGCCGCCACGCACAGCGAACTCGCCACGATGCTCAACGACATCGGCGCGCGCGTATCCCAGGTCGACCAGGCGCGCCGCGAGTGAGTCGGGCGGCAACTCGAGGCCGGCGACGAGTTGCAGCGAGGGAACCGCGCCGAGGGTCGGGATCGACCCCTGCATCGCGGCGAGCACCGGCGTCACGAGGACGAACGTGCCACTGGCTTCTCGCAGGCGTGAGGCCGCTCGCGCTCGACGGGCAGCGATCTCGGGAGCCGGTGAGATGCCTTCGTAGGGCAAGGCCTCCCATGCCGGAAGAAGGGCAACCCGATCCTCACCGAGGAACGCCTCGAGATCGGCGGCGAGTGCCTCTGCTTCGCGCGGGCCCGGCGCAACCGCGAGCACCGGCGACTCGAGGGCGGTGGCCACTCCGGCCACGACGAAGTCCTCGCCGGCCTCGGCCCGGGCAACGATCGGTCGGGCGCGCTCGAGCAACAGCCGTTCGAAGGGCGGCGAACCCACCAGCACCTCGACCGTGTCGCGAAGCCCCACCGAAGCCCTCCCCCACCCCGAGCTTTCGCCCGCGTCACGCCGACCCGGGCACCACGAACAGGCCCCATCGCGGGTCGAGGGGGCCTAGGAGGTAGCAGTCTAGTCGTGCTCGATCGGAACGCCGCCCGCAGCGCTCAGACCACGCGGAGACGACTGACGCTCGCCCCATGTACATCGGTGTGGGCGGCGGCGCCTTCGT
>JAOUEA010000254.1 GCA_029858935.1 Actinomycetota bacterium | reverse complement strand
CACTCGTTCGCACCGAGCACGTAGAGCTCGGCGGGCGGGCGGGTGTCCCACCCGTTCGCCTCGTCCTTGAGGAAGCGATCGTAGAAGACGAGCTCGTGGTCGCGAATCACGGTCAGCGCCGGCGAGAGGTCGATGTCGCCCGTGAAGGCCTCCACCTCCTCCTCGTGCGACCACGGCCCGATCAGCACCCGATTCGGCACCCGGTCGCCGATCGCGCCGAAGCTCCGCAGGTGAGAGCCCGAGTACGGGTCGAACCACCCACCCTGCTGGAAGATCGGAACCTCCACCCGCTCCGGCCGATGCCGGAACTGCTGCCAGTAGTCGTCGTTCACCTGGTGCTCCCACCACAAGCGCCAGTAGTCGACCTGCCGGCCGATCGTCACCTCGTCCAGCTCGACGAGCGGCAGGTGGCCGAAGACGCGGTCGTTGAGCACGAGGCTCCGGGCGCTCGGCCCGGTGATCAGCGCGAGCGCGCTCGACCAGAGCGCCGCTGCCCCCAGGGTGAGCGCGAGCTGGAAGGCCCCGCCCGTGAAGTAGCCGTCCCAGAAGTAGTCGTCGTGGATCACCTGGGGCGCGAGGCACTCCAGGTTCGGATGCCCGAGGTGCGCGAGCTGCCACTGCACGAGGCCGCCGTAGCTCCGGCCCCACGTCCCGATCCGGCCGTTCGACCACTGCTCGCCCGCCGCCCACGTGAGCGTGTCGTGGGCGTCCTCGCCGTCGTGCGCCCAGGCGGTGAAGCGGCCGTCCGACTCGTATCGCCCCCTGACGTCGACCACCACGGACGCGTAGCCGCGCTGGGCGAACCAGACCCCCCAGGCGATGAAGCGCTCACGCGTCGACTCGTACGGTGTCCACTGGACGATCGTGGGAAGCCCCTGTGCACGAAGCGGCAGGTAGACGTCGGCCGAGAGCGTGATCCCGTCGCGCATCGGCACGCGCTGATCGTGGAGCAGGCGGACGTCCGCTCGCACGTCCGCGTCGCTGCTCATGCGTGCGACGAGGTGCGCGGTACGGGCTTCCCGGGGAAATGGCAGGCGGCGAGATGGCCGGCGCCATGGTCGATCAGCGGGGGCTCGACCTCGGCGCAGATCGCCTCGGCGAGCGGGCAGCGGGTGCGGAACCGGCACCCGGAGGGCGGGTCGATCGGGCTGGGTACGTCACCCGTGAGCACGATCCGCTGTCTCCGGCGGCCCGGCTCGGGCTCGGGGTTGGCCGACAGCAGCGCCGTCGTGTACGGGTGGAGCGGCTGGCGGAACAACGCCTCAGAAGGGGCGAGCTCGACGATCTTGCCCAGGTACATGACCGCCACGCGATCCGAGATGTAGCCGACCACGGCGAGGTCGTGCGCGACGAAGAGGTAGGTCAGGTTGAAGGCCTGCTTCAGCTCGACGAGCAGGTTCAGCACCTGTGACTGGATGGAGACGTCGAGCGCCGACACCGGCTCGTCCGCGACCACGAGCTTGGGTCGCAGCACGAGCGCGCGGGCGAGCCCGATGCGCTGTCGCTGGCCGCCACTGAACTGGTGCGGGTAGCGGGACGCGACCTCCCGGGCGAGCCCGACGCGCTCGAGCGCGTCCAGCACCTGCTCCTCCCGCTGGCGGCGGTCCGAGATCCCGTGGATCGCGAGGCCCTCGCCGACGAGCTTCCCCACCGTCATCCGCGGGTCGAGGGAGCCGACCGAGTCCTGGAAGACGATCTGCATGTGACGGCGCATCGCCTTCAGCTTCGAGCCCGAGAGCGCGAGCAGGTCGACGCCGTCGAAGCGGATCTCGCCCGAGGTCGGCTCGAGCAGGCGCAGCAGCGTGCGGCCGAGGGTCGACTTCCCGCAGCCGGACTCGCCGACGAGGCCCAGGGTCTCGCCGGTGCGGATCGTGAGGTCGACTCCGTCGACGGCCTGGAGGTGGCCGACCGTGCGCCGGAGGACGCCGCGCCGCACCGGGAAGTAGGTACGGAGCTCCCGGGCCTCGAGCAGGGGCGGCGCGGCCCCCTCGCTCACCTCGACACCTCCGGGAGAGCGGGGACGCGGCGGCCGCTCTCGCAGAGCCAGCAGGCCGCGCGCTGCGGCGCCACCTGGAAGATCGGCGGGTCTTCGGATGCGCAGCGCTCGAAGACGTAGTCGCAGCGCGGCGCGAAGCGACAGCCCGGCGGCCAGTCGAGCGGGTTGGGCACGATCCCGCGAATCGCGTTCAGGGGCGTCTTGTACGTCATCCCGAGGCGGGGGATCGAGCGCAACAGCGCCTCCGTGTAGGGGTGCTGAGGGCTCGCGAAGACCTCCTCAACCGGCCCGCGCTCGACGATCCGCCCCGCGTACATCACGGCCACCTCGTCCACCATCTCCGCGATCACCCCGAGATCGTGCGTGATCAGGAGGATCGACATCCCGAGCCGCTCCCGCAGCTCCTTCATCAGCTCCAGGATCTGAGCCTGCACGGTGACGTCGAGCGCGGTCGTCGGCTCGTCGGCGATCAGCAGCTTCGGGTTGCACGAGAGCGCCATCGCGATCATCACCCGCTGGCGCATGCCACCCGACATCTGGTGCGGGTAGTCGTGGATGCGCCGCTCGGCCGACGGGATGCCGACGAGCTCCATCATCTCGACCGCGCGGGCCATCGCGTCGCGGCGCCCGACCTGCTGGTGGAGCTCGACCGCCTCGGCGATCTGGTCGCCGACGGTGAAGACGGGATTGAGCGAGGTCATCGGCTCCTGGAAGATCATCGAGATCTCGTTGCCGCGGATCGTGACCATCTCGTCCTCGTCGAGCGTGGCCAGATCGCGGCCCTCGAAGACGATGTTCGAGCTGGGCTCGACGAGCCCGGGCGGGTCGATGAGCCGCATGATCGAGAGCGCGGTGACGGACTTGCCACTGCCCGACTCGCCGACGACCCCGAGGGCGCCGCCCTTCTCGATCGTGAAGTCGACGCCGTCCACCGCCCGGATCATGCCGCCGTGGGTGTGGAAGCCCGTGCGGAGGTTCGCGACTCTGAGAAGCTCGCTCATGCTCCGGTCTTTCGTCTC
>JAOUEA010000060.1 GCA_029858935.1 Actinomycetota bacterium | reverse complement strand
TTCAGACCGGCGGAAGACGTGCTTGCGGCGACCGGAGTTGCGCTGGCCCACCCGATTGAACGATGATTCAGTCCGAGGGCAGCCGGGTCGAAGCTCGGCGCGCGAGCCGAACGGAGGACGCCATGGTCAATGAACGACGGGAGATGCTCGAGAAGAGCGCCACGCTGTACTTCGGGCCGTGGTACCGGCAGTCGCCCTTCTTCAAGGCGACCCGTCGCGCCGGATGCACGTCCTACGACATCTACAACCACATGTACCTTCCGGCGTACTTCGACGACCCCGAGACCGAGTACTGGGCACTGACGAACGGCGTCACGATGTGGGACGTCGGCGTGGAGCGAACCATCGAGGTGAGCGGGCCAGATGCAGACCGGCTGATCGACATGATCACCTGTCGCGACCTGACGAAGTGTGCCGTGAAGCAGGGCAAGTACATGCTCGTGACGGGCCCCGACGGATCGATCGTGAACGACCCGGTGCTCCTGCACGTCGCGGAGAACCGCTGGTGGATGCAGCTCGCGGACTCCGACGCCGGCCTGTACGCACTGGGCGTCGCGGCCGCGAGCGGACTCGACGCTCAGGTCTCCACGCCCGACGTCCACCCGATGCAGGTGCAAGGACCGATGGCCGCGAAGACGCTCGAGAAGCTGGTCGGATCGGGCATCTACGACGTGAAGTACTACTGGATCGAGGAGTTCGACATCGACGGCATCCCTGTGGTGATCAGCCGGACCGGGTGGACCGCGATCCCGGGATTCGAGGTCAACCTGCTCGACTCCTCGAAAGGGGACGAGCTCTGGGACAAGGTCGCCGCCGCCGGAGAGGAATTCGACATCCGCCCGATCGCGCCGTGCGAAGGCCGGCGCATCGAGGCCGGCATCTTCAACTACGGCTCCGACATCAGGCTCGGCGACACGCCGTTCCATGTCATGGGGCTCGAGCGGCTGGTCGAAGAGCAGCCGCAGGACTACGTCGGCAAGGCCGCGCTCGAGGAGCTCCGCACCAAGGGTGTCGACCGCAAGCTGGTCGGCATCGAGCTCGAAGGCGACGAGCTCCGCGCTGAGATGTCGGAGTACTGGCAGGTCTCCCGCGACGGGAAGCAGGTCGGGCACATGACCGACGCCGTGTGGTCCCCGGGCTTGAAGAAGAACATCGGCTACGTGTGGGTCCCGATCGCACTCGCCGAGCCCGGCAACCGTCTCGACGTCGAAACCGAGGACGGCGACCACATCGTGGGCACGACGGCCGCGATCCCGTTCGTCGACCCGCGCAAGGAGAAGCCGGCCGGGTCACTGGCCTCCTAGGACGCGTCGGGGGCCCATCCGCCGTTCGGAACATCATCGCCACATCTCAGCGTTGTCTCACCTGAACCTCGTACGGTTGGGGTGGCGAATCAGGCATGTGAAGCGCCGACCCCTCGAACGGAGGAACGACTCGATGAAACGGACGATGATCGCACTGGGCGTCGTACTCGCCGTCTCGGCGACCGCGTGCTCCGTGTCGCTCGGCGACCAGGGCAGCTCGAAGAGCGACGCTTCGGGATTGAGCACCACGACCTCGACGGAGCCACTCGATCCAGGACGCGAACCCGTAGCCGCCGTCGTCGATCGGGTCTTGCCCGCCGTGGTCAACGTGACGACCGATGTCTACCAAGGTGGAGGAGCCGAGGGACAGGGCGTCGGGACCGGATTCATCGTGCGAGCAGACGGTGTGATCGTCACCAACTGCCACGTCATCGAAGGAGGGTCGCGCCTGACGGTGTTCCTCTCCGACAAGGACCGCACGGAGTACGAAGCCCACCTGATCGGCGCCGACTGTGAGAACGATCTCGCGGTGCTCGATATCGATGCGCAAGACCTGCCCACGGTGTCGCTGGGGTCGAGCGACGGCCTTGCACTTGGCCAACGGGTCGTTGCGCTCGGCTATGCCCTCGGGCTCGAAGGTGGACCAACGGTCACCAGTGGCATCGTCTCCTCGCTCGATCGCACGATCGAAGCGCAGGACCCGGGTTGTTCGGTCGAAACGTGCGGGCAGAACCAGGTCCGAACGTACCCGAGCGTCATCCAGACAGACGCCGCCATCAACCCCGGAAACTCCGGGGGGCCGCTCGTCGACATGCAGGGCCGAGTGGTCGGCATCAACTCGGCCGGAAACGGTCAGGCTGAGAACATCGGGTTCGCGATCCAGATCGATTTCGTCAAGGGGACGATCGAGTCGTCGATCGACGAGCCGCTCGCCGCCACCGGGTACCTCGGCGTCCAGACCCAGCCGATCACCGCGGATCTCGCGTTCCAGGAGAACCTGGCCGTCGACAGCGGGGTCTACGTGGTGGGAACCCTCAAGGACGGCCCGGCATCGGCGGCCGGCATCGAGCAGGGTGACGTGATCGTCTCGGTGGACGGCCGGAAGGTGTCCGATCCCACACAACTCGGCGACATCCTCGACGGACTCGCGCCCGGCGATCGGATCCCCGTCGAGATCGTGGAGCCCGGCGGAGCGCGACGCATGATCGACGTGACGCTCGACACCCGGCCCGTGCCGATCGACATCCCATAGGCCTCACCCGTCTCCGAGGGAGCCGTGCGCTAGCCTGGAGCCGTGAAGGTCACGCTGCGAAACCCCGACCGCGAGGTCGACGTGCCTGGCGGTCGGGCGATCCGCGAGGTGCTGGATGAGCTCGGTGTGAGTGCAGACACCGTGCTGGTGATCCGCGACGGCGAGCTGGTCACACGCCACGACCACGTCGCCGAGAGCGACCAGCTCGAGGTGCGGCCCGTGATCTCTGGAGGCGGCCCATGAAGTGCCGGCGATGCCCGGGCACGGCGGTCATCGAGCTCCGTCGTCACAACGCCGCGTTCTGCAAGCGGTGCTTCTCCGAGGTGTTCGTCGAGCAGGTGCGCAAGGCGATCCGTCGGTTCGCCATGATCGGGGCCGGCGACCGCGTGCTCGTCGCCGTGTCAGGCGGCAAGGATTCCCTGGCCCTTTGGGATGTGCTCCTCGACCTCGGCTACGACGTCGACGGGCTGTATCTGGGACTCGGCATCGGGGAGTACTCCGACCGCTCGCGGGAGGTAACGGCGTCGTTCGCCGAGTCGCGGGGTGCCCAGCTCACCGTGGTCGACCTCGCGGAGGAGTACGGGTACGACATCCCCACCGCGGGCCGCAAGGGTGCCCGTTCTACATGCGCCGTGTGCGGTCTGTCGAAGCGATACGTGTTCAACAAGGCAGCGGTCGACGGTGGCTACGACGTGATCGCGACCGGTCACAACCTCGATGACGAGGCCGCGACCCTGCTCGGCAACACCCTGCGCTGGAAGACCGAATACATCGCGCGGCAGTCGCCGTCGCTCGCGGCCGAGACCGGCATGGTGAAGAAGGTCAAGCCGCTGCACCGCCTGAGCGAGCTCGAAACTGCCGCCTTCGCGTTCCTACGAGGCATCGACTACGTGGTCGACGAATGTCCACTAGTGGCAGGCAACACCCAGCTCCGCCACAAGGAGGCGATGAACGCGATCGAAGCGAGCTCGCCAGGCACGAAGGCGGAGTTCTTCCTCGGCTACCTCGATCGCGGGAAGGCGCTGTTCGCCCGCGAGGACGATGTGGAACTCACCCCCTGCGGCGAGTGCGGCCAGCCGACGACCGCCCGGTATTGCGCGTTCTGTCGCGCGAGGGCGCAGGTGCTCGGGGAGCGACTGGGCGAAGGCCCCCCCGTCGTCGTCGAGGACCGTGACGTCGTGGCGTCGATGTCCGGTGAAGTGATGCCGATCGAGATCTACGGCCGGGCGCCCGCGTGAGCGGTCCGTTCGAGGTCGGTGAGCGGGTGCTGCTGATCGACCAGCGCGATCGCACCTACTTGTTCCGGCTCGAGGCGGGGGGCACCTTCCACACCCACAGCGGCACACTCGACCACGGCGCGTTGATCGGAGCGCAGGAAGGAACCCGCCTCGAGACGTCTCGGGGCATGGTTCTGAGGGCCTACCGCCCGAGGTACGCCGACTTCGTGCTCAAGATGCCCAGGGGCGCTCAGGTGATCTACCCGAAGGATGTGGGGCCGATCGTGATGTATGCCGATGTCTTCCCCGGAGCTCGCGTGCTCGAGGCAGGCACGGGCTCGGGAGCGCTCACGATCGGCCTGTGCCGTGCCGTCGGTACCGAGGGAAGCGTCGTTTCCTACGATGTACGCGACGAGCATCGACACAAGGCGATCGGCAACGTCGAGGCGTTCTTCGGCAAGATGCCGGACATCCTCGAGATCCGCGGGGGCGATCTCTCGGAGGTCGCCGGCACGGGGGAGCGATACGACCGTGTGGTGCTTGACATGCCCGAGCCCTGGGTCCCGCTGCCCGCCCTCGCGCAGGTGCTCGAGCCGGGTGGCGTCGTCTGCGCCTACCTGCCAACCACGGTGCAGGTCCAGCAACTCGTGCTCGCGTTGCCGGACAACGGGTTCCAGCACATCGAGACGTTCGAGACGTTGAAACGAGGATGGCATGTGACCGAACGGAGCATGCGTCCGGACCACCGCATGGTGGGGCACACAGGCTTCATCTCGATCGCGCGACGCGAGGCGCGATAGCGCGTGCCGATCGACGGTGTCGGGGGCCGGCGGTAACGTCGACGTCGAGACCCCCGCTCAGAACTACCCTGGAATAGGCATTACACGTTCGGCGAGAACTTCCGTATCACTAGAGGAGGACACACCGACGACGCTCCATGTGAACGCGGGGACCGGGGGTACCATCCGACTCTACCCCGCGGGAGGTGACATCGATGGCGGACCGAGAGCAGGTCGAACGCTACGACGCGCAGGTGCATGAGCTCCAGAGCCAGGTGAAGTTCCTGGAGGAGGAGGTCGGCCTGCTGCGCCGCCGGCTCACCAACGCGCCCCGCCAGGTCACGGTGCTCGAGGAGAAGCTCGTCGAGACGCGCGAGCATCTCGAGCGAGCCGTCGGTCAGAACCAGAAGCTCGCCGATGCCCTGCGCACCGAGCGTGAGAAGATCGAGGCCCTCGCCGACGAGGTCGAGAAGCTCTCGCAACCACCGGCGTCGTTCGGGGTCTACCTCGCGAGCAACGACGACGGATCGATCGACGTCTTCACCGCCGGTCGCAAGATGCGGGTGATGCCTGCCCCCGACATCGATGAGCGAGCGTTCCGACCGGGGGTACAGGTCGTGCTCAACGAGTCGCTCAACGTCGTCGAGGTGCTCGAGCCCGATCGTGCGGGCGAGGTCGTCAAGGTGAAGGATCGCCTCGGCGACGACCGCCTCATGGTGATCGGGCGCGGTGACGAGGAATACGTGGCTCACCTGGCGGGCGAACTGCTCTCGACCCACGTCCGGGTCGGCGACAACGTGTTGTTCGACAGTCGCGCCGGGGTCGCGACCGAGCTGCTCCCGAAGGAAGAGGTCGAAGAACTCGTGCTCGAGGAGATCCCCGATGTCAGCTACGAGGACATCGGCGGACTCGAGGGCCAGATCGATTCCATCCGCGATGCGGTCGAGTTGCCGTTCCTCTACGCGGAACTGTTCGCCGAGCACGAGCTCGAAGCACCCAAGGGCGTGCTCCTCTACGGGCCCCCCGGGTGCGGCAAGACCCTGATCGCCAAGGCGGTCGCGAAGTCTCTGGCCGAGAAGGTCGCCGAGCGTGCCGGTCGCAGCGATGCTCGCAGCTACTTCCTCAACGTCAAGGGTCCCGAGTTGCTCAACAAGTACGTCGGCGAGACCGAGCGCCAGATCCGCGAGATCTTCATCCGTGCCAAAGAGCGCAGCGAGGAAGGCCTGCCGGTCATCGTGTTCTTCGACGAGATGGACTCGATCTTCCGGACACGCGGCACGGGCATCTCGAGCGATGTCGAGTCGACGATCGTGCCCCAGTTGTTGAGCGAGCTCGACGGCGTCGAGACGCTCAAGAACGTGATCGTGATCGGCGCCTCGAACCGCGAGGACCTGATCGACCCCGCGATCCTGCGGCCGGGGCGGCTCGACGTGAAGATCAAGATCGAGCGTCCGAGTCAGCAGCAGGCGGCCGACATCATGTCGAAGTACCTGCACCCGGTGGTGCCGATCCATCCAGACGAGATCGGCCGCTACGGTGGCGACGCGCAGCAAGCGTGCTTCCGCATGATCGAGAAGACGGTCGAGCAGATGTACGAACAGAACGATCGCAACCGCTTCCTCGAGGTCACCTACGCCAGCGGCGACAAGGAGATCCTGTACTTCAAGGATTTCAACTCCGGTGCCATGATCGAGAACATCGTCCGTCGGGCGAAGAAGGACGCGATCAAGCGGTTCCTGTCGATGGGCGACAAGGGCATCAAGACAGAGGACCTGCTCACCGCGATCCGCGATGAGTTCAAGGAGAACGAGGACCTTCCCAACACGACGAACCCCGACGACTGGGCTCGCATCTCGGGCAAGAAGGGCGAGCGCATCGTGTACGTGCGAACGCTGCTCGGACACGACGGCGATGGCCGCCAGGTCGAGCGCGTGAACGCGGGCCAGTACCTGTAAGGTGGCCGCGTGGCCATCCCCAAGGTCTTCGGGACCGAGACGGAGTACGGGATCGCGGCGGTCGGGGCGCCCGATTTCAACCCCGTGCTGTCGTCGTCGCTGCTGATCTCCACGTACGCCGGGTCGCTGCGTCGCATCCGGTGGGACTACGAGCAAGAGTCGCCACTGCGCGACGCGCGTGGATTCGAGCCGGTGCCTGCTCGGGAGGGCACCGACGAGGATCTCGGATTGGCGAACGTGATCCTCCCCAACGGCGCTCGCTACTACGTCGACCATGCCCACCCGGAGTACTCGACTCCCGAGTGCATCGCGCCTCGTCAACTCGTCGTGCATGACAAAGCGGGGGAGCGCATCCTCGAACGCTCGTTGAACGAAGTCGCTCGCTCGATGCCGAGTGCCCCCCAGCTCTCGATCTACAAGAACAACTCCGACGGAAAGGGCAACAGCTACGGGACCCACGAGAACTACCTCGTCGACCGCGCCACGCCGTTCGGCGACATCGTTCGAGACCTCACGCCATTCTTCGTCTCGCGCATCGTGTACACGGGAGCAGGGAAGGTCGGCGCCGAGGCCCCGTGGGACGATCGCGGGCGTTCCCTCTATCAACTCACCCAGCGGGCGGACTTCTTCGAAACCGAAGTGGGCCTCGAGACGACGTTGAAGCGCCCGATCATCAACACGCGCGACGAGCCCCATGCCGACCCGGAGCGTTATCGGCGCCTCCACGTGATCGTGGGCGACGCCAACCTCTGCGAGGTGTCGACGTTCCTCAAGATCGGGACCACCGCGATCGTGCTGAAGATGATCGAGGACCGCTTCCTGCCCGACCTTTCGATCGTGAATCCGGTGCAGGCGCTGCATGAGATCTCTCGAGATCTGACCTGTACCCACGAGATCGCGCTCGCCGACGGGAGGCGCGTGAATCCGGTGCAGCTGCAGTGGGAGTACCTCGAACACGCCAGGAAGTACGTCGAGCGCGAGGACGATACGCCGGAGAACCGAGAGGTGCTGGAGCGCTGGGAGATGGTGCTCGGTGCGCTCGAGACCGATCCGTCGAGCCTGCACCGGCAGCTCGACTGGGTCGCGAAGCACCGCCTTCTCCACGCGTATCGCGATCGCGACGGTCTCGAATGGAATGACTCGAAGTTGCGCGCGATCGACCTGCAGTACCACGACGTTCGCCGCGACAGGGGTCTCTACTATCGGCTCGAAGCGGCCGGCAACGTGGAGCGGCTGACCACCGACGAGGAGGTCGACGCCGCGGTGATGGAGCCCCCTCTCGATACGCGGGCGTACTTCCGAGGACGGTGCATCTCGAAGTATCCAGACTCGATCGCCGCCGCATCGTGGGATTCGCTGATCGTCGACACCGGCGCAGATGCCTTGCAGCGCATCCCGATGCGCGAGCCGCTCCGAGGCACGAAGGCCCACGTCGATGCCTTGCTCGCCTCGAGCGACGACGCAGCGTCGCTGGTTTCGAAACTGCAAGACTGAGATCGCGAGCCCGACCCGGGACTTCAGACCTAGGTCGGCCGTTCCGAAACCCCCGGTAGGATAGGTCGCATCGAAAGGAGCCGTGCCGTGCCGCAGGAGCAAGAGCAGAAAAAGGTCCAGCGCAAGGGCGGTGGCAGCGACGAGACCGACGCCGACGCCGGGCAGGTGCAGTCCTCGTCCAAGGCCGCCGAGCTCAAGGAGGAGATGGACGACATCCTCGACGAGATCGACTCCGTGCTCGAGGAGAACGCCGAGGAGTTCGTGAAGAGCTACGTGCAGAAGGGCGGGGAGTGACCGACCGCATCCTTCCATTGGCGGGCTCGTCGTTCGGGGCGAACCCGAGTTTCGTCGATCTGTTGCGCGAGGCCAGACCCGAGGAGCTCGCTCACCTCCGCCAGACGATCTCTGCTGATGCCGCCGGGGCCGTGCCGCACGGCACGACGGTGCTCGGCCTCATCTACGGCGACGGCGTGCTCGTCGCCGGCGACCGTCGCGCCACCTCGGGCTACACGATCGCCGACGACTCGATGCGCAAGGTCTTCGCCGCAGACGACTATTCGGCGATCGCGATCGCAGGCGCCGCGGGCATGGCCGTCGAGATGGTGCGGCTGTTCCAACTCGAACTGGAGCACTACGAGAAACTTACCGGCGATCGATTGTCGTTGGAGGGCAAGGCGAACCGGCTGGCTCAGCTGATCCGCCAGAACTTCCCACTCGCCATGCAGGGCCTCGTGGTCGTGCCGTTGTTCGGTGGCTTCGACGAGCGTCGCGATGCCGGGCGCCTGTTCTACTACGACGCCACCGGCGGGCGCTGGGAGGAAGACGACTACCAGGCGACCGGCTCCGGGAGTCAGCCGGCGAAGAACTCGTTGAAGAAGCGCTGGCGGCCGGGGCTGTCTCGTGACGAGGCCGTCAGGGTCGCCGTTGAAGCCTTGCTCGATGCGTCGGAGGACGACGTGGCCACGGGCGGACCCAGCGTGTACCGACGCATCTTCCCGATCGCGCTCGCCGTGACCGCCACCGGGGCCGACGAAGTCCCGGAGTCCGAGGTGGAAGCCGCCGTGACCGCGGTGCTCGAGGAGCGTTCGTAGATGTCGTTCATGCCCTACGTCGCGCCCGAGCAGATGATGAAGGATCGCTCGGAGTACGCGCACAAGGGCATCGCTCGTGGGCGCTCCGTCATCGGCCTTGAGTACGTCGACGGACTGCTCTTCATCGCCGAGAACCCGAGCGCGACGCTGCACAAGATCAGCGAGATCTACGACCAGATCGCGTTCGCGGGAGTCGGCAAGTACAGCGAGTTCGAGGATCTCCGCATCGCGGGGATCCGGCTCGCCGACCTTCGCGGGTTCTCCTACGGTCGTGAAGACGTGAAAGCACGAGACCTCGCCAACGCCTACAGCCAGGCGCTATCGAACATCTTCACCCAGCAGATGAAGCCCTACGAGGTCGAGATTTTGGTGGGGGAGGTCGACGGCGACGCGTCGGGGACCGCGATCTACCACGTGCTGTTCGACGGATCTGTGACCGACGAGCACGAATTCGTCGCGATCGGTGGCCATGCCGAGGACCTGATGGATGTGCTCCGCAGCCGGTTCACGGCCGGCTGGGACCTCACCACGGCGGTGAAGACGGCGGTCGAGGTTATCGGTTCGCCCGACAGCCGTACGATCGAAGCCGACGCGATCGAAGCTGGCGTGCTGGATCGTACGCGGTCTCATCGGCGCAAGTTCCGGCGTCTCGAGGAACCGGAGATCGCCGCGCTGCTCGCCGGCTGAGCCGCCCTCCTTCCGTTCGGCGTCGACCAGCGTAGGCTTCCGGGGTGGACCGGCGCATCTTCGGACTCGAGAACGAGTACGGCGTCACCTGCACCTTCCGAGGGCAGCGACGTCTGTCTCCGGACGAAGTCGCCCGGTACCTGTTCCGCCGGGTCGTGCATTGGGGCCGATCATCCAACGTGTTCCTCGAGAACGGTGCTCGGCTCTATCTCGACGTCGGTTCGCACCCCGAGTACGCGACCCCTGAATGCGATGTCGTCAAGGAGGTCGTGGCCCACGACAAGGCCGGGGAACGCATCCTCGAGGCATTGCTCGGTGCCGCGGAGCTGCGGCTGCACGAGGAAGGCATCTCAGGCCAGGTCTACCTCTTCAAGAACAACACCGACTCGGCCGGCAACAGCTACGGATGCCACGAGAACTATCTGGTCGGGCGCCACGGCGAATTCGCTCGCATGGCCGATGTGCTCATCCCGTTCTTCGTCACACGTCAGATCTGGTGCGGCGCAGGCAAGGTGCTTCACGGCCCGCGGGGCGCCCAGTTCTGCATCGCCCAGCGCGCGGAGCATATCTGGGAGGGGGTCTCGAGCGCCACGACGCGGTCGAGGCCCATCATCAACACGCGCGACGAGCCCCATGCCGACGCAGAGCGGTTCCGGCGACTGCACGTGATCGTCGGCGACTCGAACATGAGCGAGTGGACGACTTTCATGAAGGTCGGCATCACCGACCTCGTGCTTCGCATGGTCGAGGCCAACACGGTGATGCGAGACCTCTCGCTCGAGAACCCGATCCGCGCGATCCGCGAGATCAGCCACGACACCTCGTGCACGCGGTCGGTGAAGCTCGCCAATGGCCGGGAGTTGTCGGCGATCGAGATGCAGGTCGAGTACTACGAGAAGACCGAGCGATTCGTGGAGCGGCGCGGAGCCGACGAGATCTCGAAGGTGCTGCTCCGCGAGTGGCGCGAGGCGCTCGACGCCTTGATCGACGGCGAGCCCGAACGCCTCGTCCGCAAGGTGGACTGGGTGGCCAAGCGCATGATGATCGAGCGATACATGGCCAAGCACGACCTGGTGCTTGCCTCGCCCCGTGTCGCCCTGCTGGATCTCAGCTATCACGACGTCAACCGCTCACGAGGCCTCTATTACCTTCTCGAGAAGGCCGGGAAGATGGATCGCGTCGTGAGCGAGGCCCAGGTGAACCTCGCGATGCGGGAGCCGCCGCAGACCACGAGAGCGAAGCTCCGTGGCGACTTCATCAAGCAGGCGAAGGCGAAGCGGCGCGACTACACGGTCGACTGGGTGCATCTGAAGCTGAACGACCAGGCGCAGCGCACGGTGCTGTGCAAGGATCCGTTCCGGAGCGTCGACGAACGCGTTGAGCAGCTGATCGAGCACATGTGAGTCACGCCGGGCGGCCCTCGGACTCGTCGCTCAGGCGTAGCGGCGGATCAGGTCCTCGATGAACGGATTCAGCGTCTCATGGGCATGCCCGTAGACCGATCCGTGGCCCATCTCCTCGAACAGATGGTACTCAGCGTTGCCCGCCAACTCCGCGAGCTCGAGCCCATCCTGCGGCGGAGCCTGCACGTCTTCCGTGAATGCGATCACATGCATCGGCACCCGGCAGTCGGGCAACGCGGCCCGCTGGTCGAAGCGCAGCGACGCATCCCATTGAGGGATGAGCGAGGCCTCGTTCTCCCCGCTCTCGATCCAGGCGAGCAGCTCCTCGCGCAAGCGAGGCCACAGCTCGCGGTCGCCCAGCACACGAGCGGGATACAGCATCGCCGCGTAGTGCGTCGCACCCATCATCCCGTCGAGCCGCCCACCCGCCTTTCGGAACTCGATCTCAGCGTCTTGGTAGTCCCAGCCCCACTCGGTGCACCACGCCCCGGTGCCCATGACGATCGCGCACCGAACGAGCTCAGGGAAGTCGATGCACACCTGCTGCACGATCGCGGAGCCGAACGAGAGGCCCACCAGTGCGACCGGAGGCTCGCAGATGCCGCGGATCAACTCTGCCGTGTCGCGTGCGAAGTCTTCGACCGGCCAGGGCATCGGGCGATCGCACGTGGTGGCTCCGATGCCTCGGTTGTCGAACGTGGTGTTGCGGAACGAGCGCTCGAAATGCGGCATCTGGTAGCGGTGCCAGTCGCTGCCCAGACCCCCTCCGCCGGCGACCCACACGACGTCGGCGCCTCGTCCGAACCTGTCGTAGCGGATCGTCGCCTCGGTGCCTTCGAACGTTCCCATGTGATCGTTCCCCTTCCGGTCGTTCGCATCCTCAGATGCCGGAGAACAGTGTGGCCACGGTTGCCGCGCCGAGCAGGAGTCCCGACGCCCCCAGCACCACGACGACCCACATCGGCAGTGGGGCGAACCCTCCTGCCTGCAGCCGACGCTCGACGGCGCGCTGGCGCACGCCGCCGTACCCCATCAGGAAGACACCAAGCAGGCCGTACCCGATGCCCAGC
>JAOUEA010000059.1 GCA_029858935.1 Actinomycetota bacterium | reverse complement strand
TCGACGTCCCACTGTAGGGAACCCCGACGAGACCGACGTCCTTCACGGTGGGCGAGCCTAGCAGGGGGTGTTCGAGGGCTCGATGGTCACCGAATTGCTTCGGCCCTTCGTCTCACACGAACCGCCCTTGGTCCCATGCGGCGATCGGGCGCCCGAGGCCGATGTTACGAACGAGACCGGGCGGGGCGGGGTGCCGCCAGACCCACTCCGCTCCGCCAGGTCCGCTTCCGGGCTGCCCGCGGCCCGGAAGCCGGACGGGAGTGGTTCACCAGGTCGGCGTGGGAAGTGCGCCGAGGGGCGCATCGTCCGGTGGGTCGGGGATCCGACGGCCCCGACCCACCGGCACTCTTCGCGGGAAACGCTAGCTCTTGGTCTCCCAGAAGATCTTGCCGATCTCGTCGACCGCGTCGAGCAGCTGCTGGCCCTGCGCCGGGTCCTGCGACTTCTTCGCGTCGCCGGCCAGCTTCGTGGCCTTCCAGAACGTGTCGTGCAGCTCCGGGAACTTCTCCAGGTGCTCGGGCTTGAAGTAGTCGGTCCACAGCACCCACAGGTGCTCCTTGACCATGTTCGCGCGCTCTTCCTTGATGGCGACCGCGCGCTCGCGGAACACGTCGTCGTCGCTTCCCTGGTACTTCTCCTGACATGCCTTCACCGACTCGGCCTCGATGCGCGCTTGCGCCGGGTCGTACACGCCGCACGGCAGGTCGCAATGCGCGTGGACGCGCCGGCGCGGCTTGAGGAATGCTTCCAGCATGGATGGTCCTCCTTCCGACGATGGAACCGGCGGCTCCAGCGGAACCCTCTCCGGTCCGACCTCGTCCGAAACCTATCACCGTGGTCGGAAACGGGCTGCGGGCGTCGGTGCGACCGTCGCCGCCGCCGCAGGCGTGGCGTGGGCGTGCCTGCGCTGGAAGCCCTCGCGCGTCGAGATCGAGGGTGGATCGATGGCCCCGGAGCTCGTTCCCGGCGACCAGGCTCTCGTCGCGACCCCGGCCCGGTACGGCCGGGGGGACGTCGTGGTCGTCGAGCATCCCGGTCGTCCGGGATACGAGATGGTGAAGCGGGTCATCGGACTGCCCGGTGACGCCGTCGGCGACCGCGTGCTCGGCGACGACGAGTTCTGGGTCGAGGGCGACTTCGAAGCGGCGTCGACCGATTCCCGGCAGTTCGGGCCCGTCGCGGGTGAACGACTGAAGGCCAAGGTGCTGTTGATCTATTGGCCGCCGCAGCGACGCCGGCGCGTCAGCGGCGGCCGGCCACGACCGTGACGAGGATCTCGCACCCTCGTGGCCGGCGGTCGCCTCGCTCGGCTTGACACTGATCGTCGCCCGGACCCCCAACGAGCCGGTCGCGTCCGGGGCCGCCCCAGATCCAGTCGTCGCCCGTCTCTCCCCTGATGCGGTCGTTGCCGCCCTCACCGTCGAAGCGATCGTTGCCCGGACCCGCGATCAGCAGGTCGTCTCCCGGCCCGCCGCAGGCGCGATCCTTGCCGATCGACCCCTGGAACTCGTCGTTGCCTCCGAGCCCGATGAAGACGTCGCGACCACGTCCGCCGCTCAGCTCGTCGTCGCCTCGCGTCCCCACGATGTTCACGGGTCTGCCGAGGCAGCGGACGAGCTCGTAGGCTCCCGCGTCGCAGCGCCCGTCGCGCGGCGCGCCGCGCTGGTCGGTGATGCGGCAGGCACCGGCCGCGCCGATCGCGCGACTTCCCGGTCGTAGTGCCATCGTCGGGGTGGGTCCGCCGTACGGCCCCAGCCCTCGGAGATCGGGGTCGATGCCGGCCCGGTCGCTTGGCAGGTGCAGCCCACAGCCCTTCGCGAGGCCGGCGTTCCCACCGGTCGACACGATGCGGCCCGCGCAGTCGATGCTGCGTGTGGCGTCGTTGCCGGAGATGATCGACCTGCCCACGGCGACCTCGTGCGCGGCGTTCGCCGGTCGCCGTACGCCGCCGCCTCGCCCCGCAGCCGCGTTGTCGGCGATCGTCGTGAACGAGATCGCGGCGCCGGTGGCCAGCCACGCGCCCCCGCCGTCACCGGTCGCGACGTTCTCGGCGATCGTCGACGAGTCGAACGAGGCGAATCGGCCCGAGGCGTGCACGCCGCCGCCGTTCGTCGCCCGGTTGCCGGCGAGGGTCGATGTGTTCACCACGAGGTCGCCATCGGCATGGATCGCCCCGCCGTCACCCGAGGCCTCGTTGCCGAGCAGCAGCGACCGCACGATCTGCACCGCCGTGTCCGGCCCCGTCCACACGGCTCCGCCGTCGCTTCCCTGCGAACCGACGATCGTGACGTCTGACAGCGTGCCCTCGCCGCCCTCGATCGCGATCGCCGCGCCGTCGATCGAAGGGTCGCGCGCGCCGAAGATCGTGATGCCACGCAGCAGATAGCGCTTGCCGACCGTCGCCGAGCCCAAGGTGAACGCTCGTTCCCCGAGCGTGGAAGCGTCGATGAACACCCCCGTATGCCCGACGCCCGCGATCTCGATCGACGCCCGCAGGTCGATGTCGCCGCGACCGACCCCGCCGGCGCCGGTTCGGGTCAGCGTGTAGAAGCCGCTGGGCACCTGCACGCGATCACGCGGTCCCGCCTGTGCGATCGCGTCGCGAAGCGAGCAATCCGCCTCGTCGCAGACCCGATCGAAGCTGTCGAGCGTGGAGTTCACCCGGAAGGTCTCGGTGGTTCCCGCCGACGCCGCCGGGGCGACGGAGACGAGGCCGACCGACGCCGCGATGGCGACGACCAGGGCCGTCGCGGTCGTGCGCATCGATCGACGGAGCACCACGCGCCGATGCTACCGAGACCCGAGACCTCAAGAACGCGAAGCTGTCCTACGATGGTTGAAGAGCCGCCACATCCTCGAGGAGCCTGCCCTGGTCACCCCGCTTCCCCCGATCCCACCCCGGCCCGACGTCTTCCACGAGGCATGGCCGCCGCTCGAACCGACCCCGAGGCGACGGTTCCCGTCATGGGTGATCGGCTCGGCGGTCATCACGATCGTCATGATGCTCGGCGCCCTGGCCACGTCGTTCATCGTCCGGTACGACGGCTCGGATCACCGCGACGAGTATCGCTTCGTCGCGCGCAACCTCCGGGGCGACCCCGTGCGCTGGAACCCGTGTGAGCCCGTGCACTACGTCGTGAACGTCGCCGAGGCGCCGCCCGGCTCGCTCGCCGACGTGCAGGAATCGGTGCGTCGCATCAGCGCAGCGACGGGCATCGCGTTCACCTACGACGGCCTGACCGACGAGGTGCTCGAACGGCGGCGAGTGATGGTGCAGGTCGACCGCTACGGCGACCGGTGGGCGCCGGTGCTGGTGACCTGGGTCGACCCCGACACCTCCGCCGTGTCGTTCGACAGCGGGGACGACGTCGCTGCGGGCGTCGCCGCCCCCTTCACGCCCAGGGGGTCCGACGTGATCGTCAGCGGATGGATCGCGATCAACGCCGAGGATCCGAACCCACCCGGCTTCGACGCTCCTGACGATCAGGGCCCGGTCGTCCTGCACGAATGGGGCCACGTGATGGGCCTCGACCACGTGAAGGAACCGGGCCAGTTGATGCACCCGGCCGGTGGCGGTGTCGCGACACTCGGCCCCGGCGATCTCGAGGGCTTGCGCCGCGTGGGTCGCTCCGAGGGGTGCCTCACGACACCCGTCGCGCCGTAGCGGCCGGGTTCACGCGCGGAGCTCGATCGTGCGCGTCACGCCGATCGTTTCCAGCAGTCGCCGGTCGTGCGTCGCGATCACGAACGTACCGTCGTAGGCGGCGAGCGCACCCTCGAGCTGCTCGATCGCCGCGATGTCCAGGTGATTCGTGGGCTCGTCGAGCAGCAGCAGGTTCGTGTGGCGCGCGCTCAAGAGGGCGAGCGTGGCGCGCGTGCGCTCGCCGGGCGAGAGCTCGGTCACCGGACGCGTCACGTCGTCGGCTCCGAGCTCGAACGTCGCGAGCAAGCGGCGGGCCTCGGCGCCCCGCAGCCCGGTCGTCCGTTCGAGCATCGAGCGCAGGTCGTCCCCCGGCACGAACGGATCGCGATCTTGATCGAGCATGCCGGCGACGACGCTGGGCCCGAGCCTGCGCGTTCCGGCCGACAGGGCGAGGTCGCCCGCGATCACGAGCAGCACGGTGGACTTCCCGGCTCCGTTCGGACCGGTCAGCGCGACGCGCTCTCCTCGCGTGATACTCAGGTCGAGCGGCCCGAGGCGGAACGCCCCTCGGTCGACGACCGCCCCGGTGAGTCGAGCGACCACGTCGCCGCCTCGCGTCGCCGGGGCCAGATCCATGTGCAGCGACCATCGGGCCCGCGGGGCGTCGGGCACCTCGACGCGGGCGAGCTGTCGCTCGAGCTTGCTCGCGCCCGCCGCGTGGGCCTGCGCGCCGCTGATCTTGCCGAACCGCACGAACTTGTCGGGCTCGTGGCTCCGCTTCGCGCGGCCTTCGGCGCCGGAGGCTTCCTGCCGGATCTCGTGAGCGCGCTGCTGCAGGCGTGCCCGCTCCGCCACCGCGGCGTCGTGGGCCTGTTGCTGGTGCTCCCTGCGGCGCTCACGCTCGGCCACGTACTCGCTCCAGGTGCCCGCGAACTCGCTCGCCCGCCGAGTGAACCCATCGATCTCCACGAACCGGCGGACGCCGGCGTCGAGGAACGCGCGATCGTGCGAGACCACCACGATTCCACCCGGGAACCCGCGCACGAACGCCTCGAGCCGCGCGAGCGCCTCCGCGTCGAGGTTGTTGGTGGGCTCGTCGAGCAGCAATACGTCGAAGCGGGCCAACACGACCGAAGCGAGCGCGGCGCGGGTGCGTTGCCCGCCCGAGAGGTGGTCCATCGCGACGCCGAGTCCGTCGAAACCGAGCTCGGCGGCGATCCTCGAGGCTCGGGCCTCGAAGTCGTGACCCCCGAGCCGGTCGTATCGATCCAACACGTCGGTGTAGGCGGCGATGGTGCCGATGTCCTCGGACATCGCCGCGGTCGCCTCGTCGAGTGCGCGGCCGGCCGCGGCGACGCCCGTTCGTCGCGCGAGGTACGCCGCGAGTGTCTCGCCCGGTGCGTCGCCGGTCGGCACCTGGTCAAGCAGGCCGACCGTGAGCGAGGCCGGCGAGCGCTCCACCGCGCCCGAGTCGGGGTGTTCGACCCCGGCCAGGATCCGCAGCAGCGTCGATTTGCCCACGCCGTTGGGCCCGAGCAGGCCGATGCGTGAACCGGGCGCCACGCCGATCGAGACGTCGTCGAGCACGGCTCGTCCACCGAGCGAGATCGAGACATGCCGGGCAGTGAGTTGGGACGACGATGGGGTCACGAGGCGACTCCGATGGACGGCGCACCGTCGTGCGGCGCGCGGAAACTGGGTCCGTGTCGGGTCAGCGCCTCATGTCCAGGCAGGATACCCCGGGTCGCGCCGGGGTGGACGTGGTTGTTCGAGAACGCCCGCGTGAGCTATGGTGTTGCACCTGCAAATGATCTGCACACGCGAAGCCGGCATCGTGGGGGCCATGATCCCCGACCGCCTCTGCTGTTCACGCTGAACAGGGACGGCGCCTGCTGACGCCGAGCGTTTCTTCCGTTTCACCCTCGTCCCACCCCACCGCACCGGAGGTGCTCCCGTGTCTACGACCGTTTCCATCACCGTCGACGCCAGAGGGCAGTCCTGCCCGGGACCGCTCGTCACGCTCGCCAAGGCCCTCAAGGAAGCTGGGGCCGGCGACCTGCTCGAGCTGATCGCGACCGACCCGGGCTCTCGTTCCGACGTGCCGAGCTGGGCGAAGATCAGCGGCAACGAGCTGCTCGAGTCGACGGAGGCCGAAGGCGAGTTCCGCTACCTCGTGCGGAAGGTCTGATCGTCGTGGCGACGACCGAGGAGCACATCGACAGCGGACCGACGTACGCCGAGCTGCTCGCCCGCATCGAGGCCCTCGAGGCGGCCGCGAGCGGATCGGTGAAGAAGAAGAACAAGCTGACGATCATCGCGTGGGGCGGCGACCTCGACCGCATCTGGCCGACGACGATCCTTGCGACCACCGCGGCGGCCAGCGGCATGGAGTCGAGCGTGTTCTTCACGTTCTGGGGCCTGTTCGCGATCGTGAAGCCCGATGTGCGCATCACCGGCGACAACTGGATGCAGAAGATGATGAGCGCGATGAACCCAGGATCGGCGCAGAAGGCGAAGCTGTCGCACTACAACTTCGCCGGCGCGGGCCCGGCGATGTTCAAGCGGCTCGCCGGCGACAAGCAGGTGGCCAGGCCCGAGGAGCTGATCGAGACGGCGCAAGATCTCGGGGTGCGGCTGATCCCGTGCCAGATGACCATGGACCTGCTGGGACTGACGCGCGCCGACCTGCTCGATGGGCTTGAGGAGCCGATCGGCGCCGCGACCGCCATCGCCGAGATGCGCGACGCGGCAGTGTCTCTGTTCATCTGACGATCGCCGGGGTGCCGCTCCGAGCCGCCGATCCTATCCGGGGTTCGCTGCGCGCGACTCGGCAAGCACCTCCGTAGTGGTACCTGCGTCGAAACACGGAGGTCCCTGCCGAGGTGCCTCGGCAAAGGAACCCCCCGCCGCCGCCGCGGCCGCGATCTGGCCACGCCGAGAAGGCCGCTGACCCTACACTCCGCAAGTGTCCACCGCCGAGCCGCGACCTCACGATGTCTCGTTCCGTGAGGCCTCCCGCTTCTGGATCAAGCTCGGCTTCATCAACTTCGGGGGACCGGCCGGCCAGATCGCACTCATGCACGACGAGGTCGTCGACCGGCGCAGATGGGTCTCGAACGGGCGGTTCCTGCACGCGCTGAACTACTGCATGTTGCTGCCCGGGCCCGAGGCGCAGCAGCTCGCGATCTACCTCGGGTGGCTCCTTCACCGCGTCAAGGGCGGGCTCGTGGCAGGCATCATGTTCGTGCTGCCGAGCGTGTTCGTGATGTTCGGCCTGTCCTGGCTCTTTGCCGCCCACGGCGACGTCACCTGGGTGGGCGCGATCTTCGCCGGGCTCGCGCCGGCCGTGATCGCCATCGTGGCCGCCGCAACGATCCGCATCGGCACGAAGGCGCTCGCCAACGGCCTCATGCTCGCCGTCGCGATCGCGGCGTTCCTCGCGATCTTCGTCGTGCACGTGCCGTTCCCCCTCATCGTGCTCGGGGCCGTCGCGATCGGCGCAGTGGGTGGCATCGCGCGCCCCGACCTCTTCGACGTCGGCGTCGCCCACGAGCTCGAGGAACAGGAGCGCATCGCGATCCGCGACGATGCCCCGAGGGCCGCCCACACCGTGCCGAGCAGGGCAAGGGCTGCGCGCACGCTCGTCATCGGCGTCATCGTCTGGCTCGCGCCGATCGTGCTCATCGCTGCCTGGAGGGGTGGCGGCGACACCCTCACCGAGATGGGCTGGTTCTTCTCGCGCGCCTCGCTGGTCACGTTCGGCGGCGCCTACGCCGTGCTCGCCTACGTCAACGTCGCCGCCGTGCAGACGTACGGGTGGCTGCTTCCCGGGCAGATGGTCGTGGGGCTCGGGCTCGCCGAAAGCACGCCCGGCCCGCTCATCATGGTGCTCGAGTTCGTGGGATTCGTGGGGGCCTACCAGAACCCGGGGGAGCTCGATCCGCTCGTGGCGGGCTCGCTCGGCGCGTTCGTCGCCGTCTGGGCCACGTTCGCGCCATGTTTCCTCTGGATCTTCCTCGGCGCGCCGTACATCGAGAGCCTGCGCGGGAACCGGCGCCTCGCCGCCGCGCTGCAGACCGTGACCGCCGCGGTGGTCGGGGTGATCGCGAACCTCGCCGTCACGTTCGCGATCGCCACGCTGTTCGACGAGGTCGGTACGGCACGTCTGCTCGCTCGTTTCGACGTGCCCTCGCCCGTGTGGTCGAGCGTCGACGGTTTCGCCGCCGCGGTCGCCATCGTTGCCTTCATCGGCCTGTGGCGCTTCCGTTGGAAGGCACTGCCGGTGATCGCCGTGTCCGCGCTCGCGGGACTAGTCTGGTACGGACTACTGGGTCGCTGAGCGGGTCCGCATCGCGTCACTCCTCGCGCTCGGCACGCTCGAGGTCGAGCACCTCGACGTCGGGGCGCTCCGGCACCTCGGTGAGGACCACCTCGGGGTCGGCCACACCGGCGTCGGGCACGATCACCCGGTCGCCGCGTCGTGAGACGACGCGTTCCTCGCGCATGAGCTTGTACCAGCCGGGCTCGACCGCAAGGGCTCGGCACTCCGGGCACTCCTGCATCGTGCCTGGTTCGTGGTCGCCGTGGTTCATGGCTCCAAACCCTACCCCCGCATCGGCACGAAACCGGGAGATCCAGAAGCGATCGGACCGGCCCCGCATGACATTAGTTAGCGAAGTGAACTATCCTGTCGCTCCCATGCCGACCGCTCCCCCCGACACCGATCTCGCAGGGCTCGCCTCCCACCTGCGACTGTCGGTGTTCCGCGCATCGCGCACTTTGCGCCGCGAGAGCCACGCGGGCATCTCGCCCACGCTGCTCGCCGCGCTCGCCACGATCGACCGGCACGGTCCGATGACGGCCGGCGACCTCGCCGTGCACGAGCAGGTGCGCAAGCCCACGGTGACCCGCATCCTCGGGGCGCTGGTCGACGACGGCCTCGTGGAACGCACGCCTGATCCCGTCGACGGCCGTGTGTCGTGGGTACAGCTCACCCCGGCGGGCCGCAGCCTGATGCGCAGCGCCCGTCGGCGCACCGACCGCTTCCTCGCGAAGCGACTCGAGCGGCTCGACCCCGCCGACCTGGCCGCGCTCGACCGCGCCGCCGAGATCCTCGACCGCGTGACGGAGCAGGCGGAGTGAGCCCGAAGATCACCGCCGCGGTGGGCCGAACCTTCTCGTCGGTGCGGGCCTCGCGCAACTTCCGCCTGTACCTGTTCGGCCAAACGGTCTCGGCGATCGGCACGTGGATGAACTTCACGGCGAGTGCCTGGCTCGTGCTGCAGCTCACCGACGACGGCACCGCGCTCGGGGCCAACGTCGCCCTGTACTTCCTGCCGATGTTGGTGCTCGGGGCCTACGGCGGAGTGCTCGCCGACCGGTTCGACAAGCGGCACATCCTGATGCTCACCCAGGCCTCGTACGGCATCGTCGCGCTGACCCTGTGGGCGATCGTGGCGACCGACGTCGTGCACCTGTGGATGGTCTACGTCCTGTCGGTCGCGAGCGGCATCGTCACGGCGATCGACAACCCGTCACGCCAGAGCTTCTACATCGAGATGGTCGGCGAGGAACACGTCCGCAACGCCGTGAGCCTGAACTCGGCCGCGTTCACGGGATCGCGCATCTTCGGACCGGCGATCGCAGGCGTGCTGATCGCGACCGTGGGCATCGCGACGTGTTTCCTGATCGACGGTCTCAGCTACGCGGCCGTGCTCGTCGCGCTGTTCGCGATGCGCCCATCGGAGCTGCATCCTCAGAAGCGCACGACCCGCGACCGCGGACACCTCGTGGCCGGTCTGAAGTACGTGTGGGGGACCGACGCGCTGCGGCGTCCGCTGATCGCGATGGCGGTCGTGTTCACCGTCTCGTTCAACTTCGCGGTGTTCGTCCCGCTGCTCGCAGAGCGCACGTTCCAGGGCGACGCGGGCACGTTCGGCGCCCTCTCGGCGCTGGCCGGTGTCGGCTCGTTCGTCGGCGCGATTGCCATGGCCAGCCGCGTGGCCGAGCCGCGCATGCGCGACCTGGCCCTCTGGGCGGTGGGCCTCGGCGTCGCACTCGCGATGCCCGGATTCGCACCCACGCTCTGGCTCGCAGGCGCGGCGATGATCCCGATGGGTTTCGCGCTGATGGCCTTCATGATCACCGGCAACACGATGCTGCAGCTGAACGCGCGCCCCGAGGCCCGCGGCCGCGTCATGGCCCTGTACGGCATCGTGTTCCTCGGCTCGACCCCGATCGGTGCGCCGATCGCCGGCGTGATCGGCGAGCATCTCGGTGCGCGCGTCGGATTCGTGTTGAGCGGTCTCGTCGCAGCCGCGCTGGGCGTGGCGTTGCTCGCCGCCAGACGCCGGGCGGCCGCGGTTCCCGCTCTCACCGAGGCGTGAAAAGGCCGGAGGCGGCGCGGGAGTCACCTCGAGTGAGGCGCGTTCCCGGCCGTCTCCGGCCTCCGTGAGCCCGCGAGGGGGATCCCGGGCTACGAGCCGACGGTCTGAGTCCCCGCGAGCAGGGCATCGTCGCGGCCCTGCGAGAAGGTGAGCAGCGAGGCGTACCAGCTCGGCTCGTAGGCCACCTTCGTGCAGTGCCAGCAGCCGCTGACGGTGCCGGCTTGATGCTCCCGGTGCTCTCGTTGCTGACCCATCCGTCCGATCCTTCCGTCCTGGTGCGTGGTGCCGGTGAGGGAACCGTCTTCCGTTGCTTCGCGGGGCACATCTTGCTCCCGAATCCCGGCCAGGTGAATACCTGTGGAACGGGGAAACTGGCTACCAAGGCCTAAGTAAGTAGAGCTACGTACGGTGCAGTAGGGAAGACCGGGCAGGACGTGTGGCCCGCCCCGCTACTCCACGAGCTCGCGGTCGATGCGCCAGTCGCCGTCGGGCTCGTCGCGGCTCACGTCGAGCACGGTGCCGTCGGCAAGCGACAGGCGGAACCGGCGGGTGAGCACACCGTCGCGCTCGTCGAGGGCGCTGCGCACGACCTCGACGGGCTCCTCGACGCCGCCCCACACGACCGCACGAGGCCACTCCTCGGCTTTCGCGCCTTCGGCGAACCGCAGCCGGATCTCGGGGGCATGCGCCAGCCAGCGGGGGAGCACCGGCACCCAGAGCAGGAACGCGATGCCGACCAGGGCCGCCGAGCCCTGTTCCCCCAGGGTGGGCAGCAGGCCCACCGCGAGCACGGCGGCGGCGAGACGCGCGATGTTGTACACGACGTCGTAGGCGGCGAACACGCGCCCGCGCAAGCCGTCGGGCACGGCTTCTTGCACCATCGTGTCGACCGGCACCTTCTTCCAGGCGAAGGTGAGGCCGACCATGAAGCTCGCGAGCAGCAGGGTCCACGGCGCGACGAGCAGGCTCACGAGCAGGATCGAGATCCCACCCACGGCGAACGCGCCGGCCACGATGCGCTCGCGCTCGAAGCGCCGGTCGAGGGCGCCGACGGTCGCGAGGCCGGCGAACACGCCGACCCCGCCGGCGCCGATCAACCACGAGAACGAGCCGACCCCCTGGTCGAATCGCTCGCGGAAGACCACGAGGGCGAGCACCAAGATCAGCCCCTGCCCGATCTGGTCGAGTCCGATCGAGGTGATGGGACCGACCGCGCGGGGTGTGTGCACGATGTGGCGCAGCCCGTCGACGAACTCCACGCCGACGCGTCGCACCTGGTGACGCAAGAGCTCGGCTGCCTCGGGGAGTTGCAGGGGCCGCAGGTCGCTGCGGATGCTGCGGGCCAGGAACGAGGCCGTGACCCACATCGCGGCGGCGATCGTGACGATCGCGAGCGTGCCGAACGCGTCGGCCACGAGTCCGCCGATGAAGACCCCCGCGAGCAGCGCGACGGTGCCCCCGACCGTGGCGATGGAGTTGGCGGCCAGCAGGTCTTCGGTCGGCACGAGGCGAGGCACCACCGCCTGCGCGGTCGCCAGGAAGAACCGGTTCACCGACGTCACGAACAGGGCGCCACCGTAGTAGAGCGCGGCCTGGCGGGTGGGGCTCGCGAGCACGAGGAACACGGGTGCAGCCCGCAACATGGGAGCGACGACCATGATGCGTCGGCGCGACCAGCGGTCGATGAACACGCCCACGAACGGCCCGATCACCGAGAACGGCACGATCACGATCGCCGAGGCCAGGGCGAAGCTCGCCGCGGTCGTCGCGCGCTCCGGCGAGAACACCAGCGAGGCCACGAGCGCCGCCTGCACGAGCCCGTCCGAGGATTGGCTCACGAGTCGCATCGCGAACAGCCGTCGGAAGTCGCGGTGCCGCAACGCGTCGCGGGGGCTGCCCATGCGGGTCGGTGCCGGCACGCTCATGGGCGCCATCGTAGGGGCGGGCTCCAGTCTCGGCGGTGGCGCGGCCGATACCTCCTGGGTGAGACGGGTCCTCCTGGCGCTGCCGGGGCTGGCGATGCTGGCCTCGTTCCTGATGGCCGGCGTCGGCGTGCCCGCGACCGCGGTCGTGAACGCGTCGAACGGGCGCATCGCCTTCGCCAGCGACCGCGACGGCGACTTCGAGATCTACTCGATCAAGCCCGACGGCACGGGGCTGCTCCAGCTCACCAGCGACGCCGCCGACGACGACGACCCGGCGTGGTCGCCCGATGGCACGCGCATCGCCTTCGTGCGCAAGGGGTCGTGCGCCACGAGCTGCAAGGCGATCTGGGTGATGCAGGCCGACGGATCCGGTCAGACGGCCGTCACGGCCTGGTCCAACGCCATCGAGGACACCGCTCCGGTGTGGGTCTCGTCCTCGATGCTGCTCTTCACGAGCAATCGT
>JAOUEA010000058.1 GCA_029858935.1 Actinomycetota bacterium | reverse complement strand
CACGCGAACGGGGCGGCGCGAGGTGTTGCGAACGGTGAGGCGTCGGCGTTCACGGTCGGGCACGAGCGGAACGTCCCCCGAGGCGAACCGCACCGCTCCGGGACCGCCCTCGCCCGGACCGAACGGTTCACGCAGCACGAACAGGCGCGTGCCCTCCTCGAGCAGCACCTCGAGGCGGATCTCGACCGCGATCGCAGCGACCCCGTCGAGCACGGGCGTGCGCTCGGCCACCCCCACGCCGGCCGCCAACACCTCTGCGTAGGTCGAGCCCGCGCGCGCCTCCTGGTGCATCTCGTCGCAGACCAGCGCGACCGCCTCGGGTGCGTTCAGCGCCAGGCCGCGCGCCAGCGTCTGCCGAGCCAGCTGCGCGGTCGTGAACACGAGCAGGCGGTCCTGCTCGGTGGGGTTCAGCTGCACGGCGCCGCCTCGAAGGCCATCGTCGGGAAGCGTCGCCCACGCCGTGGGCATCCGCAACCCGTCACAGGTCGTCCGCCTCGTTGGTCGACGCGCGTTCGACCTCGAGCGCTCGCGCTTGGAGCCGCACAGCGAGCAGCGGATACACGGCGACCGAGAGCACCCCGGCGCCCACCAGCGCGGCGGCGCTCTGGCTCGTCATGGATCCGTTCTGCAACCCGATCTCGCTCAAGGCGACGAGCAGCGGCAGGGTCGTCGCGGTCAAGAACATCAACTGCACGCGCCGGATCCGATGAAGATCCTTCCGGTAGACGAACAATGCCGGCACGCCGCGGACCACGAGCAGCAGCCCGAAGACGGCGATCAGGCGCGCGGGCCCCTCGACGATCGAGTCGACGTCGAGGGCCAGGCCCGAGGCCACGAAGAACACCGGGATGAAGAACCCGTACCCCACGGCGTCGAGCTTGCGTTCGAGCGATTCGACGTCACCCGGGTGCCATCGTCGAAGCACCATGCCGGCGAAGAACGCGCCCAAGACGATGTCGAGCCCGAACTCCGCCGACAGGAACAACAAGGCCACGAGCAACAGCACGGTGAAACGCAACGTCGTCTGCGAGGTCTCGTGCTGCCCCTCCTCGACCACGCGCCCGAACCGGGTGCCGGTGGTCAGACGTGGCAGGACCGAGAGGCCGAACGCCACCCCGGCGACGGCGGCGACGCCGACGACTTCCACGAGCGAGCCGTAGTGGCCAAGCAGCAGGGCGATGCAGATCACCGGCCCCACCTCGCCGATGGCGCCGCCTGCGAACACGAAGCGGCCGAAGCCGCCTTCGAGCAGGTGGTGGTCCCGCAGGATGGGCAGCAGCGTGCCGAGCGCGGTGGTCGTGAGCGCGATCGAGACCGGGAGGAACGCGTCGACGAGACCTGCGAGATCCAAGGCTCCGACCGTCACGAGAGAGATCGCGATCGTGACACCCCACGCGACGATCGCGAGGCGGCCCGCTCGTTCGCGCAGCAGGTTCGGATCGAGCTCGTAGCCCGCCAACAAGAACAGGAACCCAAGCCCCAGGTTCGAGAACAGCTCGATGTCGTCGGGCCGGGCGAGGTCGAGCAGCTCGGGGCCGATCAACACACCGCCGCCGATCAACAGCACCACCTGCGGCACGCGCCCGGGCAGGAACGCGACGATGATCGGTGCGGCGGCGACCACGACCATCACGGTCACCAGTGATTCCAGCGCGGCGATCATCGCCGAAGGCTATCGTCTGACGCGACCCGGGCGGTCTACATCGGTATCCTTGCGTGCCGTGAGGCCGAAGGACGGTGCCCTCGTCACGGGCGACCGACCGGGGTGTTCCCTGTGCGGCCGACCCACCTACGATCCCGACAAGCGGGAGACGCCGTGGGTGAGGGCGGTCTCGGGCGGGCGGCAGGTGCTGGTCTGCCCGGCGTGTCAGGTGGAGCGCCCGGACTGGGCCGAGGGTCTGGACCGGTGCCGCGCCTGCGGGGGGACACGCCTGTCGGCGCAGCTCGGGGGAGTGGTGTGCCGAGCGTGTGGCCACACGGAACTCGCGTGAGGAACGCGGGCGCTTAGCTCAGTTGGCAGAGCGTCGCCCTTACAAGGCGAAGGTCGGGGGTTCGACTCCCTCAGCGCCCACCGAGGGAAAAGCCCAGTTCAGAGGATATGTTCACACTCTGTCGGTTTCCTGCGGATGCGCTTGGCCAGATCAGTGTGACTGCGACCATCGTGCCGACCTGACTCCACGGCCGACGAATGGGAGCGTTGGTCTTCTACCCCGACTGCCGCTCCAGTGCGGGGCGCGCAAGTGCGGCAGCTTCACGTCGGTTCAGCGATCCATCCTCGAGGCTTCGCATCCCGCCTCCGCTCGATGTCTTTGCCCCTCCCTGAGTCGGCGCTCCCCGGATCACCTTCGCCGGCGCGGAGGAGTCGTCACGCTTCGCCAGCTGGCTCACGCGCTGCCTGGTTCCACGCGGAGGATCGGGGCGATGTCGGTTGCGCAGGCAGCTCTTCTCGACCAGGGAGTGGACCTCGGCTGACTCCAGGCAATCGGAACGGAGTTCTCAGACCGCCTGCCAGTTCAGCCTGAATTCGTCCCCTCGCCTCGTGTCGGTGACGCGAACGACGTCGGTTCCATCTGTCTGCATCGTGAAGATGTCGCCGGGCGAAAGAAAGTTGGGACCTTGACCACGGCTGAAGGCGATCAGTGTTCCGTCGGGCGAGAACGCCGGCGTCCACTCATACCGACGAGGTGTGTCCGTCAACCGTGTCCGCCCCGAGCCATCGTTGTCGATCACGAAGACGTCTGCCTGAGATGGGTTCTGGCGGGTGAAGACGATCTGAGCTCCATCGGGCGACCAGTTAGGGAACTGGTTCTGGCCACGACGGACCAGGATCGTCCTGTCCGAACCATCGGGGTTCATCGTCGCGAGAGATTGCGACCCATTGCGGCTTAGTGTCACGAAGGCGATCCGCGTGCCATCCGGTGACCAAGAAGGATGGCAGTCGAACCGGTTACGCCCGAGGCTAATCTTGTTCAAGCCTGAGCCATCTTGGTTGATCACGTACAGGTTCGGGGCAGCTCTATTGACGTTGCTGAACGCACAGAACACGATCTGTGTCCCGTCGGGTGACCACGCTGGGCCGGCCATCTCCCCACGGCGTTGGGTGACACCTCGACGTATCAGGGTCTTACCAGAACCGTCGGCGTTCATGATGAATAGTGCCGAGCGGGGCCTTTGGGCTTGTCGCGGACGAAGGCGATCCTGGATCCATCCGCCGACCAAGTCGGGTCAGTGGCGCTCCTCTGTCCGGCAGTCAGTTGCGCCTCGGCCGACCCATCTGGCTCGATCACGTGGATCTGGAAAGGGGACTGCCCGAAGTCGAAGTAGGCGATCTTTCCGTTCCCACCCGGGAACGTCGCGCCGGACGGCTGCATCGCCACCACCACGACGGTCAGGGCGCCTACAACCACGAGAGTCCTTCGCACCCGACACCCTCCTCCCGCGGCAGACAGTTTCGCGTGGGCGAACCTATTCCCAGGATCTAGATCGGTCAAGCCAACGCCCTTGGGGCCACCCCTGAGTCCCTGACCGCCATCCCGGTTCAGCCCTGCCGTCTAGCCTGAGACATGCTCCCCATCCTCGTGCAGCACCTCCCGAGGGACCGCGACCGGATGAGTGTGCGCCCGGTGCAGATGGCCGGACGGTTGGGCTGACCCTCGCCGAGCACCACTCGCCCGGAGCTGGCGAGCTCCACATCACGAGTGACCTGTACGAGCGAATCATCGAGCTGCGGGGGTGGCCCCGATAGTTCAAATCTGAGACCAGTCTTATGGACTCACAGAAGGCGATCGTGTGCGAGAAGGTCCCGGCGCGATCCCAGGGGAGCAACTTTGTGCCTCGGACCACACTCTCGGAAAGAAGACCTGGTACTGGGGATCCATGAGGTGCACTGGCTCAGCAGCCTTCGCTTCATGGCCTCCTTCCAGATCCCCGGCCCTTGGCCAACGTACGAGACGTTCACGACGCGGGGAAGTTCCAAGGCTCGGACTGCGACCCGGTCCGGAATCAAGAGCTGCGTCAGCGTGAGTGGGGGAGGGTCTCCCTGGCGGCCCACTTCTGTCAGTGGCTGGAGCGAAAGCGGAACCGCATTCAGAGCACGAGGCCTCGCGACGAAGGAGTGGGGCGCCTCGACATCGCGCCCAACACGCTGTCAGCCCGATGTCTCGATGATCACGAGGGACGACGTGGAGGACTGGATCTCGGAACTAGAGCGATCGGGTGTACACGCACCCACCATCGACAAGGCCTTCCGGACACTCCGAGCATGTCTGGAGACGGCCATCATGCAGGGGAAGGCCGGATCGACTCCTGCCCAGCCCGCCGCCCCCCCGGGCAAGCGTTTCCAGGCCGTCGATGGTGGAGGCGAGGTTCCGCCGTACACGATCTACGCCACACCGCAGCCTCGCTGGCGGACAGCGCGGGCTGCAGCCTCCATGAGGTGAAGGAGATGCTTGGGCACTCCACGATGAAGGCGACCTCGGACCAGTACCGCCGACATCCTTGCCGGTGACGCGGGGGACGCCGACAAGCTCAGTGCCGCGCAGCTCGTTCTCGACCGCACAGGTGTTGGCCCCGCACTCGTCGCAGGAGGTGGACGTCGTCCGTCACTCGTCGAGCAGTGGGTCGCTGAGCTGGACGCGCTTGAGGCAGAAGAGGGGTCCTAACGCGGCGACCCGCGATCCTGTCGCGGCCCCTTGAGGGAGGTACCGGAATTCCGAGGAGGCCTTCGACGGATCTTGTACGGAACGCTGACGACCACGGTTTGCGGCTCAACGAGCAGCAACCGCTTGATGAAGAGCGCCGTCTGCCCATGCAACGGATGCTCCCACCAGCGGGTCACGAGGAATTCAGGGATGACAACGGTCACGACCGTCCCAGCCCGCTCGGTATGCCTGCGCACCTCGCCCAGCAGCGGCGGACCAAGGTCGCGGTACGGGGCCTCGACGAACGACAGGGGCACGTCGAGCCCGACATCCATCCACTCCTCCACGAGGTTGGGGACGACCTCCGGGTCCGCCGCGAAATACACAGCTTCCACGTGGGCAGCCCCGAGTGCTCTCGCGTAGCTGATCGCCCGCACAGTGCCGTCGTGCATCGCCGACACAGGGACCAGCACGACCGACCGGACAACTTCGCGCTCGACCTCGGTCCGACCGATTGCCGCAGATAGTCCCTCGGGGACGAGTGGTTCGTCCATCACTGCGACGTCTGGGGTGAACAGCATGCGAGCTTTCAGCAGGAAGGCGAACCGCTGATGCGCGGCCACGGCCCACAGCGAGCGGCCGGTCACTTCCTCGGGGATCACGACCGTCACGATCGTGTGCTCGTCACGAGGCTGTGCGGCGATCCACGATCGGAGGGCGGGAACCGTGCGGCCGTGCGGGAGCCGTTCCAGCGCCCCCGCTCTTGGAGCCTTGTGCACCCAGCCGGCCGCGGCCGCCATGTAGCCGCCGGGCTCACCGACGTACACCCCGGTCAGGGCGACCGGACGGAGCGCTCGCACGTGGCTCAGCGCCTCATTCGTGGCCGGCCCGAGATTGCGCACCAAGAATACGAACCGATGCTGCGTCGCGGGATCCACGCGGAGTTTGTGGGCCATCAGGCTCTGGCGCACGTGCTCGTAGTGCCGGTGCACCGCGAGCAACCCGATCACGATCAACGGCATCGCCGAGATCACTATCCAGGCGCCGTGCACGAACTTGGTGCCGGTGATCACCATCAGCACGATCCCCGTGGTGGTCGCCCCGACAGCATTGATCGCGATGGATCGACGCCACCCCGCCCCGGCGCCGGACTCGTCGTCACGAACGCGCATCCAATGCCGCACCATCCCTGTCTGCGACAGCGTGAACGACGTGAAGACCCCGACGACGTAGAGCTGGATCAGCCGGGACAGGTCCGCCTCGAACACGTAGATCAGCGCTCCGGCGAACGTCGCGAGCACGAGCACGCCGTTAGAGAACACGAGCCGGTCGCCCCGGTTCTTGAACTGCGAGGGCAGGAACCCGTCGCGCGCGAGGATCGAGGAGAGTCGGGGGAAGTCCTGGTAGGCGGTGTTCGCGGCGAGAATCAGGATAGCGGCCGTGAATGCCTGCACCACGTAGAAGCCGACCCCTCCGTCGAAGACCGCATCCGCCACCTGCGCGACCACCGAGCGCTGCTGCGAGACAGTGATGCCCGGAATGTGGGTCGCGAGCCACGAGATCCCCAGGAACATCGTGATCGCCATCACGCCCATGACACCAAGCGTGCGGGCGGCGTTGCGGGCTTGGGGCCGCCGAAACGCCTGGACGCCGTTCGAGATCGCTTCGACGCCGGTTAGCGCCGTCGACCCCGAGGAGAAGGCGTGGAGCACCACGAACAGCGAGATCGACCCAGCGGTGGAGGCGAGCTCGTGGGCCGGTTGCATCGGTTCGGTTGCCGGGCAGCCGCCCACGCACCGCACTGCCCCTACTACCACCATGACGAAGATCGAAAGCACGAACGCATACGTTGGGAAAGCGAAGACGCTGCCCGCCTCCTTCACCCCTCGCAGGTTCGCGAGCGTGAGCAGCGTGAGGAACGCTAGCGACACGAGGACCGAATGCTCCCCCACCGACGGGAACGCCGAGGAGATCGCGAGAACCCCGGCGCTGATCGAGACCGAGACGGTGAGCACGTAGTCGATCAGGAGCGCCGCGGCGGCAACGAGACCCGGCAACGTTCCGAGGTTCTCTTTGCTGACGATGTACGCTCCTCCGCCGGAGGGATAGGCGCGGACCGTCTGGCGGTAGGACGTGATGACGATAGTCATCAGCAGCGCAATCGCCAGTGCGATCGGCATCACCAGGTACATCGATGCGGCGCTTGTCGTCAGTAGAACGAGCAGGATCTCCTCGGTGGCGTACGCGTTCGATGACAGGGGGTCCGAGGCGAACACGGGCAGCGCGATGATCTTCGGCAGTAGCGTGTGCTCGAGCTGATCGCTCGACTTCGCTCGACCGACCAGGACGCGCTTGGCGACCTGCCGGGACCGACCTCGCGTTGGTGTGGTCGTGGCCATCGACTCCACCGTAGGGAGCAGCCGTCGAGGCACCCGTTAGTGCCGCGTTAGGAAGCGCGCTCTCGCATCAAGGTCCCGTCAAGAACGTCAGTGCGCGGGCCGGGGCGGTGGAACTGCGCGATCGCGCGTCGTCAGGGGCTACGCTCTGCATCGTGATCGAGCGCTCGTCCTCGCACGCCGCTCCGCCGGGTCGGGATACGACCCTGCCGCGACGGCGCCGACTCACCGGGCTCGCCGTGGGCGTCGGATCACTCTCGGTGCTAACCCTCGTTTTGGTCGCCCTGCATCCGAGGATTGGGCTGCCGAGCGTATTCCTGCTCTACCTGACGGGGATCGTCGGGATTTCTCTGGTGGGAGGTACGTGGCCGGCGCTGATCTCGGCGGCCGCGGCGTTGGTGCTGATCAACTGGTTCTTCACGCCGCCGACGCATACTCTGACGATCGCGGGCCCGGAGAACGTGCTCGGGCTCGGGGTGTTCCTCCTTGTGGCCGTCGTGGTGAGTGTGCTCGTCGACCGCGAAGCGCGGGCCCGCGCCGACGCGCAGCGGCGACGACACGAGGCCGACTCGCTTGAGCGAGTCAACGAACTGAAGACGGCGATCCTGGCTGCTGCGTCTCACGACCTCCGCACGCCGCTCGCATCTATCAAGGCGTCGGCGAGCAGCCTTCGCCAGCCCGACGTGGTGTGGTCGCCCGAGGAGACCGACGAGTTCCTCACGGCGATCGAGGAGGGCGCGGACCAGCTCACCTCCCTCGTGGGCAACCTGCTCGACATGAGTCGCATCCAGACCGGCTCCGTCGTACTCGCGCCCGCCACGCTGGGCCTTGACGAGATCGTGCCGAGAGCGCTCGCATCGATGCCGTCCTCCGATATGCAGGTCGACGTGCCGGAGACGCTCCCTCGGGTGTCGGTGGACGGCGACCTCCTCGAGCGAGCGATCGCCAACGTCGTGTCGAACGCCAGGCAATGGAGCCCGCTCGGCTCGCCCGTCCTCGTCTTCGCGCGGTCCTTGGATGCGCGCGTCGAGCTGCACATCATCGACCACGGACCCGGCGTCCCGGCGGAGGAGCGCGCTCGTATGTTCATGCCCTTCCAGCGGCTCGGAGATCGGCCCGGGGGCGAGGGCATCGGGCTCGGGCTGGCCGTCGCCCTCGGGTTCGTTGAGGCGATGGACGGCACGATCGAGGCAAAAGACACACCGGGTGGGGGGCTGACCGTCGTGATGTGCTTCGAAGTCGCGTCGTGACAAGGGTGCTTCTCGTCGAGGACGAGTCCCGGCTCCTTCAGGGGCTGCGCGTGAACCTTGAGGCCCGCGGGTATCAAGTCGACGCCGCGTCCGACGGCGCCTCGGCGCTGGCTTCGGCGGCCTCCCGGCCTCCCGACGTCGCGATCGTGGACTTGGGGCTCCCCGACATAGACGGCGTCGACGTAATCCTCGGCCTGCGTGCGTGGGGATCGATGTCCATCATCGTGTTGTCCGCGCGGGGCGACGAGCCGGACAAGATCGCGGCCCTCGACGCCGGGGCCGACGACTTCGTCACGAAACCCTTCGGGATGGGCGAACTCCTCGCCCGCATCAGGGCCGCCGAACGACGCGCCGATGCGACGGTCGCTGGAGGAGCCGTCGTCGAGACGCCCGACTTCGAGGTCGACCTCGCCGCGAAGCGAATCGTGAGGGGTGGGGAGGTAGTGCACCTCACGCCGACGGAGTGGCACTTGGTCGAGATCCTCGTCTCAAACCCCGGGAAGCTCGTCACCCAACAGCAACTGCTGCACGACGTGTGGGGGCCTCGCTACGAGGACGAGACGAACTACCTGCGCGTGTACATGGCCCAGATCCGACGCAAGCTCGAACCCGAGCCGACGACCCCTCGGTACTTCTTCACCGAGCCCGGCATGGGCTATCGCTTTGAATCTGGGACCCCGGAGGCCTAGGGTCGGCTGCGGCTGATCAGGCCCCTGACTCGGCGGACAGGTGGGCGCACGAGGCGCGGCCAAGCGAGAGCGGAACGCGCAGGCCCGAGCCGCGATCACCGGGGAAGAACTCGCGACGCACGATCCCGCCGCCGCCAAGAGCGCTCGCCGACATCCTCGCCGGCGCTGACCTTCGGGATCTTGAGCTCGATCGTGCCGACCCGCGTGTCCCAGATCCTGGTGCGATAGCCGTTGCGATGGCAGCTCGCTCCGAGTTCCGCGCATAGGGCGCAGCTCTGATCTGGTGGGAAACCTCCGTCTCCATCACCTCTTGGGCAAGCACCCGCACGCCGTCACGCAGCAGATCCACGTTTGTTTCCGCGAGCAGCTCGCCGACGAACGACGTGATGTCCCATCTGGGGTGGCCATCCTTCCTCCTCATCTGACTGGGTTCGCCTGTGTCGATGAGGATCGCGGTGGTCATCTAACGCCGCGTGGCTTCCACCCCGGAGCTCCTCCTCGAAAGTCCACCACTTCTCGGGACGTCGGGGTCGGCCTGCTGCTTGCTGAGCCAAGGTGATACGGAAGATCGATGCGTTCCTGGTTCCGCGCGTACCCTGAGTCGCGTGACCGAGCGGTTCGACCTCGTGGTGGTGGGGGCGGGGCCTGCGGGAGAGAAGGCCGGCGCCCAGGCCGCCTACTTCGGCAAGCGGGTCGCCATCGTCGATCGTTCGCCGGAGCCGGGGGGCAACGCCGCGAGCCGAACCGGCGTGCCCACGAAGACCCTTCGCGAGGCTGCGCTGTATCTCACCGGGTTCGGGCGGCGCGAGGTCTACGGCCTGGGCATAGAACTCGACCGTGAAACCGTGCTCGACCGGATGCACGCGCGGACCGCCGAGGTCGTGAAGCTCTCGGTCGAGGCCGTGCGACGCAACATCGAGCGGCACGGGATCGAGCTCATCCAGGGGGAGGCACGCGTGACGTCCGACCACGAGGTCCTCGTCGAGGGCGCGGAGGGCCGGCGACGCCTCCGCGGGGAGGTGGTCCTCCTCGCCACCGGGTCGCGGCCGTTCCACCCGCCCGGGATCTCGTTCGACGATCCCGACGTGCACGACTCCGAGTCGATCCTGTCGATCCGGAAGATCCCCGATCGGTTGCTGGTCGTCGGCAGAGGGCCCGTCGGGTGCGAGTACGCATCGATCTTCCTCGCGCTGGGCGCCGAGGTCACGTTGATCGATCGTGGCGACACCCTCCTGCCGTTCGCCGACGAGGAGATCTCGGGGGAGTTCACCAAGATCCTCGAGCGGCGCGGCATGCGCTTCGCATTCGGGCTCACGGTGACGAGCGTCGAACGACGAGCCGGGGGGCTTCGAGTGGGGCTCTCCAGCGGCGAGATCCTCGAGCCCGGCGCGGTGCTGTTCGCCTCGGGGCGGTCGGGTTCGACCGAAGGGCTGGGCTTGGAAGACGCGGGCATCGAGGTCGACGACCGCGGCAGGATCGTCGTCGACCCCACCTTCCGCACCAGCGCCGAGACCGTCTACGCGGCCGGCGACGTGATCGGGCCCCCGGCGCTCGCATCGGTCTCGATGGAGCAGGGACGCGTCGCCGTCTGCCAGGCGTTCAGCATCCCCTTCAAGGACATGGTGGATCCACTCCCGCCGTTCGGCGTCTACGCGATCCCCGAGGTCGCGATGGTCGGCATGACGGAGACCGAAGCGCGTTCGGCGGGGATCGACGTGGAGTGCGGCAGGGCATCGTTCGATGGGAACGCCCGCGCCCGGATCTCCGGCGCCACCGACGGGCTCGTGAAGCTCGTCTTCCGCCGGGGTGACCGCACGCTGCTGGGGGTCCACATCGTCGGCGACGACGCGACCGAGCTCGTGGCCATCGGGCAGGCCGTCGTGCACCAGGGCGGGACGATCGACCAGTTCATCAACACGACCTTCAACGTTCCCACTCGTTCGGAGGCGTTCAAGTACGCGGCGTACGACGGCCTCCAGAACGAGTCGGGTCACTCCGGCCCGTAGACCGCCACTCCGTGCGGGCCCGAACCGTGTGGCACAGGTGACTCGATCCAAAGGGCTTCGGCTCACTCCCCGGTGGTGACGGGTCCCGTCGAGGCCCCCGCCTGACACACTGGGTCGATGCCGGCCCTGCGCACCGACGCGTTGGTGATCGGCGGCGGCCAAGCTGGGCTCGCTGCCGGTCACGAGCTTGCGGGCCTGGGGGTCGAGCATGTGATCGTGGAGCGCGACCGCGTCGGCAGCGCGTGGCTTGGGCTCTGGGACGGGTTCTACACGAACACCCCGAACTGGAGCTTGATGTTGCCGGGTCAGGCCTACGATGGCGACGAGCCCGACGGGTTCCTGACGCGCGAGGGCATCGTCGGCTACCTCGAGCGCTACGCGCAGGCCGCCGACAGCCCCGTCCACGAAGGCGTCGACGTCAGCTCGCTTCGACCCGCCGATGAGGGTTTCCGGCTGGAGACGAGCGACGGACCGATCGATGCCCGAGCCGTCGTGGTCTGCACCGGCGCCTTCCAACGCGCGTTCCGCCCGCGCGGAGCGGAGGCGCTGCCGGCCGGGCTCCTCGCGATCGACACCCGTGACTATCGCGAGCCGAGCTCGCTGCCTGAGGGAGCCGTTCTCGTCGTGGGGAACGGGCAGTCGGGCTGCCAGATCGCCGAGGAACTGGTGGACGCGGGACGCGACGTGGTCCTCTCGTGCGGCCGGGCTGCCTGGGCGCCGAGGAGCATCGGCGGACACGATCTGCTGTGGTGGATGCTCGAGACGGGCTTCATGGACCAGCGCGTCGACGCGCTGCCCTCCCCGGCAGCCAGACTCGCCGCCAACGTCACTGCGAGTGGGGTGGCCGGCGGCCACGACCTGCACGCGCGATCGCTCCGGGCGAAGGGGGTGACGCTCGTCGGGCGGTTCGCGGGATGTCATGGCGCCACGATCCGCTTCGACGGCGACCTCGCCGCCAGCATGGCGTGGGCGGACGAACGCTATTCGGACATCCGCCGCATGATCGAGGAGCTGTGCGCTGCGCGGGGCATCGGGGACCCTGGCCTGCCCGACCCCGAGCCGTTCGATGAGGAAGGGTCGCCCGACGCGCTCGCGAGCGCTTCCCTGGGCGCGGTGATCTTCGCCGGGGGGTTCCGCTCGGATTACCCCGGCTGGCTCGACCTGCCCGGGGGCTTCGACGAGATGGGCTTCCCCGTGCAGCGTGACGGAGCAAGCTCGGTGGCGCCCGGGCTGTTCTTCGCGGGCGTGCATTTCCTGCGCACCCGGAAGTCGTCGCTGCTGTGCGGCGTGGGCGAGGATGCCGCGATCGTGGCCGGGGGCATGGCCGAGCATCTTGGCTGAACGAAGGGTCGCGAAGCGAGCCCGCTCGCGAGCTCGTGCCCTCCGTCATGCGGGACCGCGTCTGGCTATTGGGTGAGACCCCCTCCGCCGGCAACGGCACGGTCGTCGTCGTCATCGTCGTCGTCACGCCCGCACCT
>JAOUEA010000057.1 GCA_029858935.1 Actinomycetota bacterium | reverse complement strand
CAGGGCCGACGTGCCCGGTTTCAGCATGTCCCGAACCTGGTTCTGGAAGCCCTCGTCGATGCCCGACTTCGCGACCTTGCCCATGACGGCGCCCATGCCGGCTCCGACGGCCATGCCGAGGAACGGCACGAAGAACAACAAGCCGAAGAGCATCCCCCAGAACATGCCCGAGACGGTGCCCGCACCAACCGTGTGCTGGTTCGTGATCGTCTTGAGTTTGCCTTCCGGACTCCGGATGATCGCGGCGATCGCGTCTGCCTCGATGATGAGGTCGCCGGCGAGGCGCTCTGCCTCTTCCATCGCCTGCAGGGCGGTGGTCGTGTCGTCGTACCCGATCGCGATCAGGTCTGCCATACGTGTGCCCCTCCTCAGGGTTCGTCGATCCGGTCGAGCGTGCTGTCGGCCGACGGGCATGATAGCCGAGGTCAGCCGACAGGCGAGCGGTCGTCCATCTCCGGGATCAACAGCGCGGCGCCGACGAGGAACGCGAGCGCCCCGACGAAGGTGCCCAGGTTCGAGATCGGCAAGCTCACGATCTCGCCCGTCTGCGGTCTGATGAAGGCCGCGACCGCGGAGATCTGGAAGGCGATCGACCCTCCCAGGTTCAGCGCGACGATCTTCCACGACGTGTCGGGCGGATCCCACCTCCACGCGCCGTGACAGACTTCGAGCCACGCGAGCGTGCTTGCGATCATGAATGCGATCGAGCCGAGCATGTCCGGGGCCCACACGAGTCGCTCCTGCTGTTGCTGCGTGAAGGTCGCATCCATCGCGCTGAACGTGCTGATGTTGAAGAGCACGGTGCCGATCGATTGCACCGAAGCCGACCACCAGTCGATACGGTCCGGCTGCCACGCGATGAGCCTCACGCGCGAACCCGAGCCGGGAGCAGGAGCCGGAGGATGGGCAGCGTTGACCGCTTGCACGTACTGCAGGTACGCGGCACACGTGAAGAAGATCGACCCGACGAAGTAGGTGACGCCGACGATCCGGGCATCGACGCGATCGGCGAACACCGGGAACGCACCGAGCGCGAACAAGAACGACCCGATCATGAACAGCGCTGCGATCCACCACCCGAGCAGGCGAGGCTGCCACCAGGGCCGGGCCAGGGTCGTCCGTTCCTCGTCGACGTGACCCGTCTTGCGATGTCGTCGGGAATCCCAGGTTCGCTGAGAGCCGTCGGGAAGCCGGTAGCGTTCGCGGGTGATGAACGGCCCGACCGTGCGCCGTTCCTCGACGATCCACCCCTCCGGGATCCGGAATGAAGCGCGCAGGGTCGTCACGGCTACGTGTGGCTGAAGCCGGGCTTCGGATCCGCTTCCCTGGGGGGGTTCTTCGTCAGGTGTTCACATGCGTCGCGGATGGCTTCGATCAGGGCGTCGGCGAGGTCGTAGCTGAAGCCTTCGCGTACGACGACCCGCATGACGGCCACGTCGGTGGCGTCGTCGGGCATCGTGTATGCCGGCACCTGCCACCCATCGGTGCGGAGCCGCTCAGAGAGATCGAACACCGTGTACGGCGCCCCCGGCTTGAGCGAGAACGTGAAGACCGGGATCGCGGTGCCGTCGCTGACCAGCTCGAACGGTCCCAGCTCGGCCACCTTCGACGAGGTGTGCACCGCGAGGTCGCGAAGGGTCTCCATGACACGGCGGTAACCCGCCATGCCCAGTCGCAGGAAGTTGTAGTACTGCCCGACGATCTGGTTGCCCGGTCGGGAGAAGTTCAGCGTGAACGTCGGCATGTCGCCCCCGAGGTAGTTCACGTGGAACACGAGGTCCTCGGGCAGATCCTCGAGCGCCCGCCACACGACGAAACCGACGCCCGGGTACACGAGCCCGTACTTGTGGCCCGACACGTTGATCGACCGCACCATCGGTAACCGGAAGTCCCACCGCAGGTCCGGGTGCAGGAACGGAGCCACGAAACCTCCGCTCGCAGCATCGACGTGCACCGGAACGTCGAACCCGGTCTCGGCGTTGCTCGCCACGACCGCGTCGTGGATCTCCTCGATCGGCTCGAACTCGCCCGTGTAGGTCGTGCCGAGGATCGCGACGACGCCGATCGTGTTCTCGTCGATCCGCTCGACAGCCTCCTCGGGCGAGATGACGTAACGACCCTCGTGCACCGGGATGTAGCGGGCCTCGACATCCCAGTAGCGACAGAACTTCTCCCAGACCACCTGCACGTTGGAGCCGAGGATCATGTTGGGTTTGTCGGCCGGCTTGCCGGCGGCCTCGCGACGGGCGCGCCATCGCCACTTCATCGCTAGGCCGGCGAGCATGACCGCCTCGCTCGAGCCGATCGTGGAGGCCCCGACCGCGTCGCCGTCCTCCGGCGCGCTGAACAGGTGGGCCACCATGTTCACACAGCGCCGCTCGATCTCCGCGGTCTGCGGATACTCGTCCTTGTCGATCATGTTCTTGTCGAACGCCTCAGCCATGAGCCTGTCGGCCTCGGGTTCCATCCACGTCGTCACGAACGTCGCCAGGTTCAGCCGGGAGCTCCCGTCGAGCAGCAGCTCGTCATGGATCAACCGATAGACGGCATCGGGGCGCGAATCCTGCTCGGGCATCGTGAACTTCGGGATCGGCTCCAGGTCGAGCCGCTGCGTGTACGCGGGTGCGACTGCGCTGCCTGCTTCCGGGTCGTCACTCTTCACGCGCTGGTGGACCATGTCGATCGCTCCTCCTGAGATGACGTCCGCGGATGGGTGATCGCGACGCTACCATCGTCGATCGGTGCCCGCGTCCTCAGACGTAGGCATGGCCATGCAGCCACTTCCTCGCCACGCCGCGCGCGCGGGGCATCGATCGCCGACGAGAGGATGCGGACGTCGAGGACACCAGGGCGGGTCACGAAGGCTCACCCGCCCATGCCATGATGTGCCCCCGCGCCGCCTCGATGGGGCGTGTCGAGCGACCGTGAGGATGCAGAGACCGTGACGATCACCGACCCCGATACCCCGGGGACACGCCGAGCAGCGACGGCTCCGCAGCGCTCCGAGCTCGTGCTGCTCTCGTTGATCCTCGTCGCCGCCGTCGCGAACCTGAACCTGTCGGTCGCCAACGTTGCCCTGCCCTCGATCGGCAAGGCCTTCGGTTCGTCACAGACGTCGCTCGACCTGATCGCGGTCGGCTACTCGCTCGGCCTGGCTGCTTCGGTGCTGTACCTCGGGGCGCTCGGAGACCGGTACGGCCGCAAGATGATGCTGATCCTGGGCATCTCACTCGCGGTACCCGCGAGCCTGCTCGCTGCGTTCGCACCGACCGACACGGTCCTGTTCGTCGCCCGCGTGCTGGGCGGTCTGTCTGCCGGCATGGCATACCCGACAACGCTCGCCCTGATCACCGCCCTGTGGTCAGGACCGGCGCGCACGCGCTCGATCGCGCTGTGGTCGGCGATCGGCGGCGCCATCTCGGCGCTCGGCCCACTCGCCTCGGGCGTGCTGCTGCAGCACTACTGGTGGGGATCGGTGTTCCTCATGACGCTGCCCCTGGCGGGCGTCGCGCTCTTCATGGCGATCACCTTCGTGCCGAGCCACGTGCACGAGACGACCGACGCTGTCGACAACCTCGGGGGCATCCTCTCGATCGTGATGATCTCGGCACTCGTGCTCGCGATCAACTTCGCGGCGGTGCCGAACGGAGGAGCCTTGGCGATCGGCTTGGCCGCGATCGCCGTCGCGGGCATCGGCGCCTTCGTGATCCGGCAACGCCGGGCGCCCAACCCCATCTATGACCTGCATGTCGCCGGCAGGCGAGTCTTCTGGGTCGCGGCGCTCGCGGGCATCATCGTGTTCGGCTCCCTGATGGCTTCCGCGTTCGTCGGTCAGCAGTTCCTGCAGAACGTGCTCGGCTATTCGACGGTCGCGGCCGGCGCGGCGATCCTGCCCGCGGCCGTGACGATGGTGATCGTGGCGCCCCGATCGGCGAAGCTCGTCGAGTCCAGGGGCTCTCGATTCACGCTGCTCGCGGGATACGTGTTCTGCCTGCTCGGGTTCCTCACGATGCTGCTGCTGTGGAAGGAGGGCATCTCGTACTGGCAGGTCGGCCTCGCGTACGCCTTCGTGGGGATCGGTGTCGGGTTCGCCGGCACCCCGGCATCGCATTCGCTGACCGGGTCGGTTCCGGTGACTCGGGTCGGCATGGCCTCGGGCACCGCCGATCTGCAGCGAGATCTGGGCGGAGCCATCATGCAGTCGATCCTCGGCGCGCTGCTCACCGCGGGATACGCGTCGGCGATCGGCAGCGCGATCGCATCGGCTCCGCACAAGGACAAGATCAGCGACAGCACTGCCTCGCAACTGCAGAAGTCGTTCGACGGCGCCATCGCGGTCGCCGACCAGTACCCGAAGTACGCCGACCAGATCACCGCGGCAGCCAAGTCGTCTTTCCTGCAGGGTGACCGGTGGGCATACACGGCCGGCATCGTGGCCGTACTGCTCGGAGCAACCCTGATCTTCTTCCTCTTTCCGGAAAAGGGCGAGGAACAGCGATCGCTGGCCCGGTACGCGACCGAGGACCGCACAGCCGAACACGACGAACCCGAACGCGGCGGTGACTGACATCGTGACCGCGGATCAAGCTCGACGGGATGGATCGATCCGGCGCCTGGCCGAGGCGATGGTCTCGCCCGACAGCTACGGCTCCGTGCTACTGCTGATCGTCATCACGTACGTACTGTCGGTCACCCTCACGCAACCCTGGTCCCGGTCGGTCGTGCTGCTCGTGCAGATCGGCACCGTGTGGCTGGCACTGCACGCCTCGCGGGCAAGGCGTGGCGTTCGGGTCTTGGCCTCGATGGTTCTCGTGGTGGCCGGTGGGGTCGCGATCGGCAGCCTCGTCTGGAGCACCGGCTCGATCGCCACCCAGATCGTGTTCTCGACCAGCGCGTTGCTCTACTTCATCGCGCCGCTATCGATCCTGCGGGCGATCGTGATGCAGCGAACGGTGTCGCGCGAGACCGTGCTCGGTGCGATCGACGCCTACCTGCTGATCGGCATGTTCTTCGCCTACGTCTATCAGGCGTTGGGAGCGATCGGGTCGGAGCCACTGTTCGAAGGCGGGTCGACCCGACGATCTCCCAGTCGCTGTTCTTCAGCTTCACGACCCTCACCACCACCGGTTATGGCAACCTCGTGCCGGCCGCCAACCCCGGCCAGACCTTCGCCGTCATGGAAATGCTGATCGGCCAGCTATTCCTGATCACCGCCGTCGCCAAGGTGATCAACGCCTGGCGTCCCGAGCGATGGCGAGCGGCCGAGACCGAGGTCGAACCCCGGTCGGAAGGAGGCACCCCTTGACCCAACGGACGATCGAACACCTCACGCTCGAGCAACGACGTGCCCGCGGCAAGGAAGCCCGGGACAGGGCTCCCAGATCGAGCTGGGAAGGCTGGAGCCCCCGGCCCGATCGACCCGATCCGACCGGGCTCCTCGAAACGCAGAACACGACGCGCGAGCCCGATCTCGTGCCCGTGCGACACGGACGCATGATGGTCTCGCCGTTCACGTTCTACCGCGGCGGGGCGAAGATCATGGCGGCAGATCTTCAGCACGCCCCACGTGCGGGCCTCGAGGTGCAGCTGTGCGGCGACGCTCACTTGTCGAACTTCGGGGTGTTCGCCTCCCCAGAGCGCACGCTGTTGTTCGACCTCAACGACTTCGATGAAACGCTGCCCGGGCCGTTCGAGTACGACATCGCCCGGCTCGCAGCGAGCTTCGTGATCGCGGCCCGCAACAACGGGTTCACGTCTGACGACACCCGCGCGGTGACGATGGAGTCGGTGACCGCATACCTCACGGCGATGCGCGGGTTCGCGAAGATGAGCACCCTCGACGTGTGGTACTCCCGGCTCGACCCTGAAGGCGCCCTGGCCGAAGTGGCCGCCTCCGGCTCGAAGGACCGGCGGAAGCTGGCCACCCGAGGCGAGAAGGTCCTGACGAAGGCGAGGACGAAGAACAGCCTCCAGGCCCTGTCGAAGCTCACCAGAGTGGTCGACGGGCGTCACGAGATCATCAGCGATCCCCCTGTGCTGATACCGGGCCGTGAGCTCCTCGCGGCACAGGGCCGCTCGCCAGACGAGTTGCGCGAGCAGCTGCAGGGCATGCTGAGGGCCTACCGATCGACGCTGAGCGCCGATCGACGCAGGCTGCTCGAGCGTTTCGAGTTCGTCGACTTCGCGAGGAAGGTCGTCGGCGTCGGTAGCGTCGGAACCCGGGCGTGGATCGCCTTGCTGCAAGGACGCGATGCCGACGATCCGCTGTTCCTGCAGGTCAAGGAGGCAACTTCCTCGGTGCTGGAGGATCACCTGCCGAAGAGCGCGCACAAGCAGCCCGGAGAGCGCGTCGTGCAGGGCCAGCGGCTGATGCAGGCCGCGAGCGACATCTTCCTCGGGTGGACCAAGGGTATCGATGCGTCCCGCTTCTACTACTGGCGTCAGCTGCGCGATATGAAGGGATCGGTCGAGGTCGAGAGCATGGTGCCGACCGGCATGACCTTCTATGCGGGTCTGTGCGGCTGGACCCTCGCGCGCGCCCACGCTCGCTCGGGCGATCCGGTGGCGATCGCGGCGTACCTGGGGAGCAACGACCGGTTCGGTCGCTCGATGACCGAGTTCGCAGAGCGTTACGCCGATCAGAACGAGCGTGACTACGAGGCCTTCGTGGCCGCGATCGGTTCTGGGAGGCTCGAAGCGGTCGAGGGCGTCTGACGACCCGGCCCGGCACGAAACACCAGAGACGCGCGCTCGGCCCGGGAGGCTCCGCTAGGCTGCGGCCGTGGAGACCTTCGACGTCGGGATCATTGGGGCGGGCATCCATGGAGCCTCGGCCGCGTTCCACCTGACCCAGGCAGGCGCGAAGCCGGTGATCATCGAGCGGACGGTCCCCGCGGGCGGGCCGACGGGTCGATCGAGCGCGATCTGCCGCGCCTACTACACGAACCCCTTCCTCGCTCGTATCGCGCGCGACAGCATCGAGATGTTCGAGGGCTTCGAGGAGCTCACGGGGCGCGACGCGGGGTTTAGGCGGACGGGACTCCTCTATCTGCACCCGCCGGGCGACGTGGCTGACGTCGCGCGCTCTGTCGGGAAGCTCAACGAGCTCGGCATCGAGACGCAACTGCTCGATGTCGACACCCTCGCGGAGCGATTCCCCGCATTCGACTTCGAGGGCATCGGCGTCGGCGCCTACGAACTCGGCGCAGGTCACTCGGATCCCTCAGCAGCGACCTCGGGCTTGTTCGATCGCGCGGTACAGCTCGGGGCGACCCCCCGCATCGGTCTCGGTGTCGTCGCCCTGGAACCGCGTCGGTCAGGAGGGGCGATCCTCGGTCTGTCCGATGGAAGTCGGGTCGCATGCGACACGGTGCTGATCGCCGCCGGCCCGTGGACTCGGCCCCTCGCGCTGCAGGCCGGGGCCGATCTACCGCTGCACGCGGAACGGCACTTCGTCGCCGTCTACCGGTGGGCCGGCGTCGAGCCGGTGCCCGCCCACGGGGACACCGCCCAGGGGTACTACCTGCGCCCGGAGGGTGATGAGCTGTTCCTGTCCGGCAAGCTGCTCCCGGAGCCACCCGTCGACCCCGACCACCTCGACGAATCGATCCACGACGACGAAGCGGCCTGGGTCGCCGAGCGGCTCGTCGATCGCGTCCCCCATCTCGCCGCCGCGCAGGTAGCTCGTGGCTGGGCGAGCCTGTACGACGTGAGCCCGGACTGGCAGCCGGTGATCGGCGAGGTCGCGCCCGGCGTCTTCGTCGACGCAGGCACGAGCGGCCATGGCTACAAGCTGGCGCCGGCGCTCGGTCGCGAGGTGGCGCGGATGGTGCTGGGTGAGGACACCGATCGTGGTCTCGTCGACTTCCACCCTTCGAGGTTCGACGACGGTCGAACGCTCGACGCCGGGTATCGGGAAGCGCACATCCTCGGCTGAACGCGTCGTGCCCGGGGTGGGAGTCGAACCCACACGCCCTCTCGAGCCGGCGCTTTTAAGGCGCCTCCGTCTACCAGTTCCGGCACCCGGGCCGCGGGGCGATGCTAGCCGTCCAGCCCCGTCCCGGCGAGGCGCGCGATCGGCGGGGCACGCCGGATCGGCGTCCCGCTACCATCTGGAGATGCGAGACCTGCGCACGTTGCCGAAGGCGGAGCTGCACATCCATCTCGAAGGTGCGATGCGCGTCGAGACCGTCCGCGAACTCGCAGAGCGTGACGGCTCGCCGCTTCCGTCCGGCCTGACGCCCGACGGGTGGCGATTCGACGGTTTCCTCGACTTCATCGACCAGTACATCGCGATGTGCGGGCTCATGACCCATCTCGAGGACTTCCGCCGGCTCGGCATGGAGGCGACCGAGGATCTGGCGGCCAACGGCGTGCGCTACGCCGAAGCGGTGTTCACGCCGTCTGCGCATGCGGCAGCGTTCGACGACGACTGGACCTCGCCGCTCGAGGCCCTGCTCGACGGCCTCGCCGCGGGCGCCCGCGCTCACGGCACCGTCGTTCGCGTCACGCCCGATGTCGTGCGCGACCTCGGCGTCGACGCCGCAGAGCGCACCCTCGAGGTCGCCCGCAAGTTCGTCGACGACGGTGTCGTGGGGTTGAACTGCGCTGGAAGCGAACGATCGGAGATCGCGCCGTTCGCCGCGGTGTTCCGTGCCGCGAAGGACGCCGGGCTTCGGTCGGTACCCCACGCCGGGGAATGGGCGGGGCCCGACAACGTCTGGCGAACCCTCGCGCACTTCGAGCCGGATCGCATCGGTCACGGGGTGCGCTCGATCGAGGATCCGCGACTCGTCGACCATCTCGCCACCGAGGCGATCCCACTCGAGATCTCCCCTCTCTCCAACATCGCGACGGGTGTCTATGCGTCACTCGAGGATCACCCCTTCCTCGCCCTGCGCGACGCGGGGGTCGTCGTGACGCTCAACTCCGATGACCCGGCCATGTTCGGCGCGTGGATCACCGACGTCTACGAGGAGGCCCGGGTGCGGTGGAGGCTGCGCGATGAGGATCTGGCTGCCTTGGCAGGTGCCGCCGTGCGAGCCTCGTTCGCCGACGACGGCACCAAGGCCGCGATCGAGCGCGGCATCGAGTCCTGGCTCTCGTCGCCCTGAACGACCGCGGCGGTGCTTGCATCGTTGCGGAGTTCCCGTAGCCTCGCTGCACGGCCTGAAGCCCCCGCCATCTCGGCCGATACTCTCCTTGAGACCATGACCATCGACCTCACGGCCACCGGCGTGGATCCGTTGGACGCGCTCGCGACCCGCATCAGAGACCGCACGGCGACCACGGCCGTCGTGGGACTCGGCTACGTCGGGCTGCCATTGCTCGTCGGTGTGCATGCCGCGGGGTTCCCGGTCATCGGCATCGACAACGACGAAGCCAAGATCGACGTGCTCCGTTCCCACCGCTCGCACATCGCCGACATCGCTGATTCGGAGGTCGCTGCGATGGATCGCGCGATCTTCAGTGAGAACCCGTCCCCGCTCGCCCAGGCCGAAGTGGTCGTGCTCTGCCTACCGACCCCCCTTGCCGACGGCGCGCCCGACCTCACGATGGTGCTGACGGCGGCCGAAGACGTGGCCCGGCTCCTGCGACCGGGGATGCTGGTCGTGCTGGAGTCGACGACCTACCCGGGTACGACCGAGGAGCTGATGCGGCCGATCCTCGAGGCGTCGGGGCTGCGAGCCGGCCTCGAGTTCGCGCTCGCATACAGCCCCGAGCGGATCGACCCGGGGAACCGCGACCACCGGCTCGACACGACCCCGAAGGTGGTGTCGGGACTCACCGACCGCTGCCGCGATCTCGCCGTGTCGTTCTACTCATCGTTCGTGCACACGGTCGTCACGACGTCGACACCTCGCGAGGCCGAGATGGCCAAACTGATCGAGAACACCTATCGCCAGGTGAACATCGCGCTCGTGAACGAGCTCGCCGTGCTTGCGCGTGATCTCGGCGTCGATATCTGGGAGTCGCTGCACGCGGCGGCCACGAAGCCGTTCGGCTATCAGCCCTTCTGGCCGGGACCGGGGGTCGGAGGCCATTGCATCTCGATCGACCCGACCTACCTGTCGTGGCGTGCCGGACAGCAGCTCGGCCACCGCGTCGAGTTCATCGAACACGCGAACGAGGTCAACAACCGCATGCCCGACTATGTGGTCGCTCGTATCGCTGAAGCCTTGAACGACGCGGGGAAGCCGATCAAGGGCTCGAAGGTGCTCGGCATCGGCGTGGCCTTCAAGCCGGGCGTCGATGACCTTCGCGAGTCGCCGTCGAGGATGGTGCTCGACCGACTCGCTCGCAGGGGTGCGGTCATCGCGTATCACGATTCCTTCGTGCCCAGCTGCGAGATCGAGGGTCTTGAACGGTCCTCGGTGTCGCTCGACGCCGCGACCGTGGCGGGCCAGGACATCGTGGTCCTGCTGACGCCCCATGCGGACGTCGATGTGCACGACCTCGTGAACCGGGCTGCGATGGTCTTCGACGCCCGAGGCGTCACGGTCGGCATCGACGCGCCGAACGTCGTGCGGCTCTGAGCGGACCGCCTACGCGGAGATCTCGTCGAGGGTGATCGAGTCGATGTAGATAGCCCTCGTCGGGGCGATGTCGCCCGGGGCCGAGGGGTTCTCGTTGCCCGGCACGCCGGCGATGCGTTCGACCACGTCGAGGCCGTCGGTCACTCGGCCGAAGATCGAGAACTCCCCGGCGGCGCCGCCCGGGTCGAGCTCGGGCGTCGGCGCCAGCGTCACGAAGAACTGGCTGCCGTTCGTGCCGGGGCCGCCGTTGGCGTAGGCGACCAGTCCCGGAGAGTCGAAGGTCTGCTTCGGTGACGTCTCGACATCGAACGTGTAGCCGGGACCACCGGTGCCGTCCCCGAGGGGGTCACCTCCCTGGATGACGAAACCGTCGACGATCCGGTGGAAGGTGAGCCCGTCGTAGAAACCCTTGTCGGCGAGGAACGCGAAGTTGTTGACGGCCGTGGGCGCGATGCCGGGCAGGAGTTCGACCTCGAACGTGCCGCACGACGTGGCGATCGTGGCTGTGTACGACGCCTTCGGGTCGATCGTCATCGGGGGCGGTCCGAGATATTGAGGTGTCTTGCCATCAGCCGTGGGGGGAACCTCGCCGCCGCAAGCGACGGTCGTTGGTGGTTGCACCTCTTCGGTGACGCTGCCCGAGCGTGTGCCTGGCTCTCCCGACGCACTCGCCGAGGGGGTCGCGTTCGCCTGGGCGTCGCCGTCTTCACCACCGGTGAGGATCGAATATCCGACGACCAGCAGCACCAGCCCCGCGACTCCGGCCACGACTGCCAGCGCGATGCTTCGGCGCCGCCTGGCCGCCTGCCGCTCGGCCTGACGCCGCGCCGCCAACTTCGCGAGCTGCTTGTCACGGGAGCGATTGGGCATACGGGCGCAGAGGTTACCCAATGGGATGCCGACTTCGCCAACCCCGAGCCGGGCGCGTCCGAAGGTCCCCCTCCCGGCAGTGCCTTCGGCACGTCGGTCGCCACGTGACGCAGCGGAGACTCAGCCCCGAGAGGAAGGGGGGCGACGATGTTCGACCTATCGAACCGGGAATTCTGGACGGTCGTGCACGGACTGGTACTCGGGACTGTCTTCCTGCTGCTCTTCGGCGGTGGCCTCGCGGGGCTGTGGAGCCTTCAGCCCGGGTACCTCACCACGGCCGGTGTTCGAGAGCGGATGCGACGCATGTACGTGGGCATGTGGGCGATGGCCGTGACCGCGTGGGCCACCGTCATCACCGGCACGTGGATCGTCTACCCCTGGTACAGGGCCGAGTTGTCGGTCGTCGGCGATGATGACTTCGCCGGTTGTGCAGGAGCGATCCTGCCAGGCGACACGTGTTCGCCACGCGACTTCCTCAAGTCGAATGCGAGCGGAGACACCGCCTCGTGGCACAACTTCGGCATGGAGTGGAAGGAACACATCGCCTGGGCGGCGCCGTTCCTGATCACCGCGGTGGCATTCATCGTGGCCTACTACGGACCTCGCATCGTCCGCCGACCCTGGCTGCGCACCGCGACGATCGTGATGCTGGTGGGCGGGTTCGCGGCCGCCGTGATCGGCGGCCTCTACGGGGCCTTCCTGAACAAGATCGCGCCGATATCGTGAGGTGAGGACGATGACGATGAACGAGACGAACGTGAAGGGCGACCGGATCGTTGACGCCCCGGAGATCGAGTCGATGCACCTCGACGATCGGGTCGACGGACCCGCAGCCGCGGTGATGTTGAGTGCCGGTATCGGCATCTTCGTGCTGGGTCTCCTCACCTTGCTCGCCGAGGCGAACGTGTCGATCCACGACTTCCTCGGGGAACTCGAGTTCGACAAGGGCGTCGGGCCACTTGCTGGGAAGACCATCCTGGCATCTGCGGGGTTCTTCGTGTCATGGCTCGTGCTCGGGCTGGCCATGCGTCACAAGGAAGTCGACCTGCGGCGTTGGTTCAGGTTA
>JAOUEA010000253.1 GCA_029858935.1 Actinomycetota bacterium | reverse complement strand
CGTCGTGGATGCATCGATCTTCCCCACGGTGCCACGGGCGGACACCAACATCCCGACGATCGCGGCCGCGGAGTTCATCGCCGGGAGATTGAAACGCCTGAGCGACGCCCTCGAGGTCGTGCGTCCCCGTGCTGTCAGGGACCCGTAGCGGGCTCCGCCCAGCAGTTCAGGGCCGTGCGTCCTCCAACGCCTGTCCGTCTGTCAGTTCGGGCAACGTTCTGGGCAGCGTCTTCGTTCGAACGAACTGAAGACCGCTGGTCGTGCGGGGCTTGATGCGTGATTGGCTGGGTGCTAGGAGTCATTGTTGTGCAAGCGATCTGTTCGAAGTAGTGCTCACGTCAAGCACGAGGATCTCGGGGCAAGTCCCCGGATGCGGAAGCGCCTGGACATCTTTTTCTTCAAAGGCACGGAGCAGATGTGGCCTCTTGCTGGCGCCGAGGACTGGGTACCCAGGCTAGGCATCGGATTGCGCCCTTCATCCGGCGCGGGCAAGACTGGCGAGGTGAAGGACCTCAACGTAGCCCGGGTGGTCGATGCCGAAGGCGCGGCCGAGATCAACCCCCACCGAGTGATGGCCTGACATGGAAACCCCTCAGACCAAATATGCGAAGACACCCGACGGCGTCTACATCGCGTATCAAACTGTTGGCGACGGCCCGATCGACATCGTCTGGCAATTCGACTGGTTGGGCAACGTCGATACCATTTGGGAGTACCGACCATCCGCGGAGTGGTTCCGTGGCCTCGCGTCGTTCTCGCGTCTCATCTTGCACGATCGTCGCGGAACGGGAGCTTCCAGTCGCAACGTCGACCCCCCGAATCTCGAGACCCGTGTCGTGGATCTGACGGTGGTCTTGGATGCCGTTGGCTCAAAGCGGCCGGTCCTCGGCGGCGCACTCGAAGGTGGCGCGCCCAACATCCTGTTCGCGGCCACGTTCCCCGAACGCGTCCACTCCCTCTTCTGGTGGTACCCGGCGCCGCGGACGACGTCGGCGCCTGACTACCCCTTCGGCGCGAGCGAGGACCTCGTCGCGCGATCCACCTCCGCCACGATCGATCTCTGGGGCACCGACGCGTACGGGTATTCGGTGTGGACCGGGACGCAGCCCGAGGCGGAGCACGTTCCGTGGGGCTGGTTCAGCCGACAGACGGCGACCCCCGATGTGGCCGCTGAGATGGACCGGATCTACAACGAAACGGACGTCCGAGGCGCCATGCCGTCGATCGCCGCGCCGGTGCTCCTGCTGGCTCGCGAGAACGATCGTGCGGCTTTGGAGTACCTCGGCACGATCCTGCGTCGACCGCGGATTCAGCTCTTCCCGGGTGCGGACGAGTTGAAGGTCCACGAGCAGCAGGCGGTGCTTGACGCCATACGGGAGTTCGTCGGCATCTCTCCCGCCGCGCCCGAACTCGACAGGGTCTTGTCCACGGTCCTGTTCACAGACGTCGTCGGATCTACCAAGAAGCAAGCCGAGCTGGGAGACCGGCGGTACAAAGCGTTGATCGAACAGCATCACGCGATCGTTCGCGATGCCCTCGAACGCTGGCGCGGTCTCGAGTCTTCCACGGCCGGCGATGGCTTCTACGCGACCTTCGACGGACCCGCGCGCGCGATCCGTTGTGCGATGGAGGTCGGGCATCGCGTCATCGACCTTGGTATCGAGATCCGTGCGGGTGTGCATACGGGCGAGTGCGAGATGATCGACGGCGAGATCAGCGGCCTCACGGTGTCGATCGGGGCGCGGGTTGCCTCGAAAGCCGGCCCCTCCCAGGTGTTGATCTCACAGACGGTGAAGGACCTCGTCGCCGGTTCCGGCCTCACGTTCGAGGACGCCGGCGAACACGAGCTCAAGGGTGTCCCGGACCGCTGGCGTCTCTACCGGGTCGTGAGCTGACCTTCGACGACACGGCGTTGGTCGGAGGCAGGCGAAGTAGAGCAAATCAGGCAACACTCTGGGCAACATCAGCACCGCGACAGTGCGAAACCGCTGGTCGTGGCAGGCTTGATACAAGGCATCATCGGGTCTAGGGTGCTGTTGTGCTGCAACGTCTCTGGGCCATGCCGCGATCACCTCAAGCACGAGGACGAAGGCTTCGGCCGAAGATGGCGAAACGACTCGCTCCGCTCCTCTAGCGGCAGCGTGGTCCCAGGGAGGCTTGGACCCTCGGCGGGTCGCGTCGTCACGGCGAACGTCCCGACTCGCTCCGTCCCAGCGCCTGTCCCGTACGTCGTCTCCGCGGTATCGAAGCCCGCACCATCGTCCGTGACGGCGAACCTGAGGTGGCCGTCGGCCTGCGAGAAGCAAGGCCGCGCGCCAGACGCTAGGAATCGAGGCGCGCCCGCACGACCGCTTCGACCTCGGCCACCTGCGCGGGGTCGGTCACCTTCCCGCCGAGGGGATCGCGCACGTAGAACGCATCGATCACCCGGTCGGTGTAGGTCGCGACCTTCGCGAGGTGCACGTCCAGGGCGAGTTCGGCGAGCGCGCTGGTGATGTCGTAGAGCAATCCGACGCGGTCGGGCGCGCCAACCTCGATCACGGTCGAATAGTCCGACGCCTCGTTGTCGACGTCAACGGTGACGACCGCATCGGATCGCCGGCCGGAGTATCGGTCCCGCTGCTCCGCGACGCGATGCTCGAGCGACGTTCGACCCTCGACGGCTTTGCGCAGCACGGTGCGGAACTCGCGCCATCGCGCCTCGTCGATCTCTTCCTCGAACACCCCCTCGACCTCGAACAGGTCCACCGCGACGCCGTCATCGGTCGTGAAGGCCTGCGCCGTGAGGATCGACAGCCCGGCGAGCGCAACCGCTCCCGCGATCCATGAGAGCAGGCCCGGCCGGTCGGCTGCGACGACGAGGAGTTCGTACGTGCCCGGCTTGGTGCCCGGCGCCGCCGCCGAACGGACCTCGGTCGACCCCACCTCGGGCGCGATGGTGGTGAAGTGGCGGGCGATGCGCTCGGGATCGACCGCGAGGAAATACCCCGTCGGCATGCTCATGGCGAATCGCTCAACGACGTCGGCCGATTCGCTCCCGAGCAGCTCGCGCACCGAGTCGAGGCTGGCGG
>JAOUEA010000056.1 GCA_029858935.1 Actinomycetota bacterium | reverse complement strand
AGGCTCGATGCCCGTGCGAGCCGCTCGACGGTGAGCGGGTCGGCGAGCACCACGATGGGGGGTCCCGACGCGGCGGCGCCCGACGTGCTCGACGACGGCGCGTCGCCAGCCTCGACGCTGAGGACCTCGAGTGCCGACGCGACCGTGTCGGTGTACGGCTGGCCCGCGTTGGCGCCGTAGGTCGCCAGCACGTCGACCTCGTCGCCGGGCCGCACCGTGCCCGCAGGCGGTCCGGCGGGAAGCACGAAGGCGCGCAGCCCCGGGGGGACGAGCGCTGCGATCGGTCCGCTGCCGGCGCTCGCCAGCCGAGTCAGGGTGAGCACTTCGCCCGCCGCGAGGTCGGCGCTCAGCGTGCGCCCGACCATCTGGTCGGGATCGGCGATCGCGCCCGGCGGCACCAGCGATGAGGGCACGTCGACGATCTCGAGCGACGTCGCGGAGATCGTCGAGCCTCGGGTGAGGTCGGCCGCGGCCACGACGACGGCTTCGGGGGCCCCGACGTCGGGTCTCGTGGCCTCGAGGGTTGACACGTGGGTCTGCACGGCGGCCACGGCGGCGATCGCCGACAGCGCCGCAGCCGCGAACCAGAGGGCAGCCGACCTGGGCAGCTTCCGGCGGATCACGTCGAGCATGCCGCGACGCTAGCGGGGCGACGACCGTCGTTCCGTGACGGGCATCACCGCTGCGATCGGTGTCCGTCAGTCCGAACCCGAGCCCTTCGGTTTCGACGACAGGGGCAGCACTCGCACCCGGAACTCCTCGAGGGCATCGCGCCCGACGATCAGCGTGGTCGCTTCACGCACGCGGTCGGCGAGCGCATGGGGATCCTCGTCGGTCCGAAACGTCAGTTCCACCCTGGCCAGCACCGGGTCGCCCGACATCGATCAGACCTCGAAGCGCGCGCCGGACAGGGCGGTCGCGCAGATGCAATCCCGCGTCGCGGGCAGCGCCGGGACGACGTTGAACAGCAGCTCCCTGAGCTTCTCGTTGTTCTCGGCGAACACGCGCACGACTTCCTCGTGGGTCACGGGAGCCACGCCCTCGACCCCCACGTCGTAGTCGGTGATCAACGAGATGTTCGCGTAGCAGAGCTCGAGTTCACGGGCGAGCACGGCCTCGGGGTACTGGGTCATGTTGATGACCTCCCACCCGGCGCTCGCGAACCACGACGACTCCGATCGCGTGGAGAACCGTGGACCCTCGATGACGACGACGGTGCCCCGGTCGTGGATCGGGATCTCGAGCTCGCGCCCGGCGTCGACGATCGCCGAACGCATGACGTCGCAGTACGGGTCGGCGAACGAGATGTGGGTCGTGACCGGTCCGTCGTAGAAGGTGTTGGGGCGGTCACGGGTCCGGTCGACCAGCTGGTCGCAGATCACGAAGTCGCCGGGCTTCACCGACGCCTGGAGCGATCCGCATGCGTTCGGCCCGAGCACTCGCCCGACGCCGAGCTCCTTCATCGCCCACAGGTTGGCCTTGTACGGGATGCGGTGCGGCGGATACTCGTGGCGAGCGCCGTGGCGGGGCAGGAACGCCACACGCCTGCCCCCGATGTCGCCGATCGTCACCGGCGCGCTCGGCGAGCCATAGGGTGTCTCGACCTCGACGGTCTCGGTGTCGTCGAGGAACGAGTAGAACCCGGAACCTCCGAAGATGCCGACGTCGGCGGTGGTCATGAGCCGCTGCCTCCTTCCTTGGACGAGGCCTTGGACGAGGCCGAGCTGCTCGCCGAGGGAGTGCTCTCCTTCTTCGAGCCGTCACCGGATGCTCCGCTCTTCGAGTCCTTCTTCTCACCCGAACCCGGATCGCTCTTCTTCTCGCCCTCGCCGGACTTCTCGCCCTTGTCACCGGCGGGCTTGCTCGATTTCTTCCCGTGATCGGTGGCGTAGAACCCCGATCCCTTGAACGAGATCGCCGGGGGAGCGAAGACCTTGCGGAGCTCGCCGCCGCACTCCGGGCACTCGGTGAGTGGATCGTCGCGCATCGACTGCACGATCTCGAAGAGGTGCCCGCAGCTCTTGCAGACGTATTCGTAGGTCGGCATGGCTCGCCGAGTGTACCGGCGTCGTGTGGCGGTTCTCGGAGCCGTTGCGCGACCACACGCGGTTCGATCGGGCTACCCGGAACGGACGACTTCCCGCGATCGGCGTACGGCGCGTAGACTCGGCTTCCGCACGAGGGAGGACGCCATCGTGAAGGTCCGCAAGGCGGTGATCCCCGCCGCAGGTCTCGGCACACGGTTCTTGCCGGCCACGAAGGCGGTGCCCAAGGAGATGCTGCCGCTGATCGACACCCCCTCGATCCAGCTCGTCGTCGAGGAAGCCGTGCGCGCCGGCCTCACCGACATCCTGATCATCACGGCGCGCGACAAGGGAGCGATCGAGGATCACTTCGATCGGGCTCCGGAGCTCGAAGCCCTGCTCGACGCGCGAGGCAAGTTCGACGAGGCCAAGCAGGTCCGGGAGCTCTCCGATCTCGCCCAGATCCACACCGTCCGACAGCACGAGGCCCTCGGGCTCGGTCACGCCGTCGGTGTCGCCGAGGCGCACGTGAGCGGCGAGCCGTTCGCCGTGTTGCTCGGCGACGACCTGATCCACCCTTCGGTGCCGCTGCTGCGCGAGATGCTTCGGGTGCACGAGCGGTATGGACGCTCGGTGCTCGCGGGACTCGAGGTCGCGCGAAGCGAGATCTCGGCCTACGGAGCGATCGAGCCCGAGATGATCGAGGAGGACCTCGCCCGCGTGCGTTCGGTCGTCGAGAAGCCGCCAGCCGACGAGGCGCCCTCGAATCTCGCGGCGATCGGCCGGTACGTGTTCACGCCAGAGATCTTCGAGGCACTGCGAGACACCAAGCCCGGTCACGGCGGCGAGATCCAACTCACCGACGCGATCAACTCGCTCGCCCAGGAGCAGGCGGTCTACGCGTACACGTTCGAAGCCGGACGATTCGATGCGGGCAACAAGCTCGACTACCTCAAGGCGACGGTCGAACTTGCGATCGAGCGCGACGACCTCGGCCCGGCCTTCAGCGCATGGCTCGCCGACTTCGTGCAGCGAAGGAAGCTGCTGTAGCGTCACGACTCAGGCCGCGGCAGCGCCTGCCAGGTCGCTCATGTCCGTCACGTCACGCGCACGCGGGATGTCGAGGTATCGGTCTGGCGCTCGCAAAACGTGAGTCTCCCGGGTCGCCGGCCGGGTCTCGTTAGACTCGGGGCATGGACGACCTCCCCCCCACGCTCCACGATCACGATTCCGCGGAAGGACTGATCTCGGTCGAGGAGGCTCGCGCTCGGGTGCTCGATGCCGTCTCGCCGCTCGCCCCGCTGCAGCTCGCGCTGACCGAAGCGTATGGGTGCGTCTCGGCCGAGGATGTCGTGGCGAGCGAGAGCCTTCCCGCGTTCGCGTCCTCGGCGATGGATGGGTTCGCCGTGCGCGCGGCCGACGTCGCCGACGCGAGCCCCGAGCGTCCGGCAGAGCTCAAGGTCGTCGGCAAGGCGATGATCGGCTATCGGCCCGAGGCCGTCGTCGGCGGGGGGGAGGCGGTGGCGATCGCGACGGGAGCGCCCATCCCGGCGGGCGCGGACACGATCGTGCCGATCGAGAACGCCCGTGTGGCGGGCGAGACCGTGCAGCTGCTCGAAGCCGCGCCCGCGGGGCGTCACGTGCGTCCCGTCGGTGAGGACGTCGCCGAGGGGGCCGTGCTGGTCGAGCGAGGCAAACGCTTGGGCGCCCCCGAGCTCGGGCTGCTCGCGAACGCGGGGCACGCGACGCCGCTGGTGCACCCGCGGCCCCGGGTCGTCGTGCTGTCCACGGGCGACGAGCTGATCCCGCCGACCGAGACGCCCGACTTCGGCCAGATCCGCGATTCCAACGCCTATACGGTGTTCGGCGCGCTGCGCGAGGCCGGTGCGATGCCCGTGTTGGCCGGCATCGTGCGCGACGATGCCGACTCGCTGAAAACGACGGTGCTCGACTACCTGATCCAGGCCGACGCCTTCATCTCCTCGGGCGGCGTCTCGGTGGGCGAGCGAGACGTCGTGAAGGCCGCGTTCTTCCGCCGCGGCGACATCGATTTCTACAAGGTCGCGATGCAGCCCGGCATGCCCCAGGGCTTCGGTCAGATCGAGGGCAAGCCGTACTTCGGTCTCCCGGGCAATCCGGTCAGCGTCTTCGTGAGCTTCGAGCTCTTCGTGCGCCCGGCCATCCTGACCATGCTCGGCCGAACTCAGATCGAGCGCCCACAGGTGCGAGCGTCGCTGGCCGCCGACGTCAGCGGGCCGAAGGGGAAGATGCAGTACGCACGCGTCGTGGTCGAGCGCGGTGGCGATGGATGGGTCGCGACGCCCACCGGCGCTCGCGGCTCCAACCTCATCTCGACGGTCGCCCGGGCCAACGGCCTCGCGATGATCCCGCCGGGCACCGAGACGGCACCTGCTGGGTCCCAGGTGCAGGTCATGGTGTTCCGCGCCGGTGAAGACTGAGGAGCGACCGTGAGCGACCAAGCCGGAGCCGATGGCGTCACCCGCATCGTCGAGGTCGGAGCGAAGCCCGACACCGAGCGCATCGCCACCGCGGAGTGCTGGGTCACCACGACTTCAGACGCCGTCGGGCACCTCGTCGTGGGCACCAAGAAGGGCGATCCGATCCAGACCGCGAAGATCGCCGGGGTCGCCGGTGTGAAGCAGACGCCCGCCCTGTTGCCACACTGCCACCCGATCCGCGTGACCGGCGCCGACGTGGTGATCGAGCCCGACGAGCGGGCGGGCCGTCTCCGGGTCGAGACCACCGTTCGTGCGACCGACCGCACCGGTGTCGAGATGGAGGCGCTGACGGCGGCTGCTGTTGCCGCGCTGTCGCTCTACGACACCGCCAAGGCCTTCGATCGTGGTGCGCGCATCGACGGCCTTCGGCTGCTGGCGAAGTCCGGCGGAAAGAGCGGCGACTACGTAGCCGGGCGATGAGCCATCGGCCGAGGCGCTGTAGCCCGACCGGGGGTGTTCCTCCATCGGTCAACCGACAGACAGCGTCGACCCGCTGCGGGGCGTCCCGAACCCCGCTTGTGAAAAAGTTCACCGAATCACATGGATGTGATCGCTTCACCCCACATGTGGTGCTAGCGTCCCGGCCCAGCCTAGATGTGGTAGCGCCAACGGTCACCGACCCCACGGGAGGCTGGGCGTGGAGTGGTTGCCCCTCGCGGTCTTGGGCATCATGTGGGCGGCGTTCTTGCTTCCCACCGGAGGAAAGGCGTCATCGACCCCGCAGGGGTCGGTCGGAGACTTCGAACGCAGGATGGAACTCTTGGCCCAAGCAGAGACGCACGGCACCCAAGGCCGCTGGATCGTCACCCCGCGCAAGGGCGTTCGGTTCATGGGCCCCGTCGAACGGAACCGGGCACGCGCCCGGGAGCGGCGCCGGCAGGTCTTCACCTTCATGCTCGAGTCGATCGGCATCACCTTCTTGATCGGGCTCGTGCCGCCGCTTCGGGTCGCATGGGCCGTGACCGCGGTGTTTGCGGCGCTGCTCGTGATGTACGTGTGGCTGCTGTTGACGATCAAGCACCGCGAGTCGACCTACCGCTCGGCCCCGCATCGACACCAGACGTCGCACGCGGCGCCGACCCGACCGGCGCCGTCCCCGCGCTACGTCGCCCAGGGCCGGAGCACGTGGGCCCGTCCGACCTTCAACGGGCTCGGCACCCTCGGCGAAGGAGACCGGGTGCACGTCGTGGTCCGTGCGGGTGAAGCCGCGGCTCGCGCCTGATCACGGCGTGACGCTCGACGAAATTTCCCACGACCTCCACCGGCGGTTCGACGCCACCGTCGCGGCGCGCGAAGCCGCGCTGCCCGCAGCCCGCCGCTCGATTCGGGCGAGTGCCAACGCGATCCGAGCCGTGCATCGCGATGAATCCGATCGCGCGTCCGAACTGATCGGCGAGGCACGAGCCGCCTTGCGGGCGGGCTACGACGCGGTGACCGATCATCCGCAGCTGCGGTTCGCCGGCTACCTACAGGACGCCCAGAAGGAATACGCCGAGGCCAACGTGACCCGTGCTCTCGTCTCTGGTGACCCCGTGCCGGGGCCCGACGAGCTCGAGGTCGAAGACGCTCCCTACCTCAATGGCATCGCCGAGGCGATCGGGGAGGGCCGACGCCACATCCTCGATCTGCTGCGCGCCGGACAGGTCGAACGGGGCCAAGCGATGCTCGATGCGCTCGAGGATCTCTACGGCGTGCTCGTGACGATCGACTACCCCGATGCGATCACGCTCAACCTCCGCCGGTCGACCGACGTCGCACGCTCGTTGATCGAGAAGACCCGGGGCGATCTCGCGATCGCGGCGATGCAGCAAGGCATCGAGCGGGCGCTCAGCGAGCATGCGGGCCGGCTGCAGGGCGACCGCGGTTCGGATGGCTGAACGTACCGGGTGAGCGCGGGACGACACCAGGTCATGCCCGGCCCCGCGAGGGGCGCCGAAGGCGCCGATGGCTCGCGGTCGTCCCGGACCCCTTTGCTAGTCTGGCGAACCTGGGGGTGTAGCTCAGCCCGGTAGAGCGCTGCCTTCGCACGGCAGAGGTCGACGGTTCGAATCCGTTCACCTCCACCAGTCCTCGTCAGGCACCGATCCCTGACCTGCATCGATCGAGGAGAGAGACACGAAGAAGCCGCACAGACTTCAGCACGCTCGCGATCTCCTGGCGGCCGTAGGTTCGTCGGTCGACTTCGATCACGCCGTCGGCTATTACGACGAGACGCGCGGTCTGTCTCCCGAGGTACAGGCCGACACCGCCCGTGTGCTCTCCGGGGAGCTGCAGGGGGCGACCCGGGTCCTCGAGGTGGGCGCTGGCACCGGCCTGGTGACGCTGCCTCTGGCCGAGGCCGGCCTACCCATGACGGGCATGGACCTGTCGGAGGGCATGCTCGAACGCCTTCGTGAGAAGTCCGGCGCCCGGGGGCTGCGGGTGCCCCTGGTCGTGGCCGACGCGAGCCGCCTCCCGTTCGCCGACCACGTCTTCGACGGCCTCGTGATGCGGCACGTGCTGCACCTGGTCGCGGCCTGGCAGCAGGCGCTCGACGAAGTCGTGCGCGTCGTGCGGCCCGGCGGCTCGTTCCTGGTGAGCATCACCGACTACACCGGGCTCTACCACACCCTGCAGGAGCGATTCCTGCATGCGGCGGGCGACCTGCCCCTGTCGGTCGGACTTCGTCCCGACGACCCCGATGGCTTGCAGGCGGCCATGGCGGCGAGGCGTGCCGACGGGCGGCCCCTCCCCGTCGTCCGCGGAACCCGGACCCTCACGATCGCGGGGTTCCTGCGGAACATGGAACGCGGGGTGTACACGTGGACGTGGGCCGCCTCTCCGAAGGTGCGGCGACGCGCGGTGCGGGAGGTCCGCCGCTGGGCACGCCAGCATCTCGGCAGACTCGATCGCCCGGTCGAACCCGAATTCGAGATCGAGTGGTGGGTGTTCCGCATGGCATCCTGACGTGCCTGGCGAAGCCTGCGGAGCACCGGCTGGATTCAAGGAACCCCCACCGAGATGCCGAGACCTTCTCCGGGCGCGCACGGGTCCGTCGATCACCGCGCCGTGCGACCACAGCCGAAAGGGGTCAAGCATGGACACGGAGAAACTGTCCTACCCGGGCATCGCCGGCGCCGTCGCCGGCGTCGTCGGGCTCGCCGGGGTGTATGTCTCCTGGTTCCAGATCTCCGGACCGAGCGGAACGCTCAAGGTGGACGGCGTCGCCGATGCAAGCGGGACCCTCGGGCTCGCGATGTCGCTCGCACTCTTCGCGTTCTCGGTCGCATACGTGCTGATGGCCGACGTCCGCCTGCGCCGCGCGTTCGCCGCGTTGATGACCGTGACCGCGGTCGTCCTGACGCTTTCGTGCATCTGGGGTGTCGCCCGGGCCGATGGGGCCGATCTCGCGTTCGGCATCTACCTGTCGGGGCTCGGCGGCGTGCTGGGCGTGGCGTCGGGCATCTTGACGTTGCGGGACGCTCCGCCCGACGGCGTGATCCCGGACGAGGCCGAGGCTGCCGCCTCCTGAGCGGTCCTCGGTCGACCGCGCCGCTCGCAGCCTCGCGTGACCGCTAGCCTGTGCGGATGCGCGCGACCACGACCGACGAACGCACCTGGTGGAAACGGCCCGGCCTCGGCATCGTCGAGGGCCGGCTCACGATCGCGGGGCGCGACGCCGAGGAGATGGCACGTGAGCGCGGCACGCCGATCTTCGTCTACGATCTCGAGCGTGCTCGCGAGCAAGCGGAGGCGTTGCGCGGCGCGTTCGAGGCCGCCGACGTACCCGCCACCGTGCGATACGCGCTGAAGGCGCAACGCGAGCCGGGCTTCCTACGGTTCCTTCGCCGACGAGCGCCCTTCGTGGGCCTCGACGTGTGTTCACCCGGCGAGCTCGAGTGGGCGCTCGAGCACGGCTGGGGTCCCGATGAGATCAGCTACACGGGCACGAACCTCTCGGATCGTGATCTCGCTCGCATCCTTCCGACCGGGTGTCACCTCAACGTCGACCTCCTGTCGCAGCTCGAGCGGGTGGGGCGTGCCGCTCCCGGGCGAACCATCGGCATCCGGGTCAACCCCCGCGCGGGCGCCACACATGCCGGGGGGGGCGAGAGTGCCTACGCGGGTTCCAAGCCGACGAAGTTCGGCATCTATCCGGAGCGTCTGCTCGACGCTGTCGCGATCGCGCGGCGCTACGACCTCACGATCGACACCGTGCACGTGCATTCGGGGTACCTGTACTTCGACGACTCGCTCGACGCGGTGGAGGAAGTCATCCGTCGTGTCGCCCTGGCCACCTCGAGCTTGATCGAGGCGGGCTGCCCGATCGCAGAAGTCAACACGGGCGGTGGGCTCGGGGTCCCGTTCCGCCCCTCCGACACGCCGCTCGATCTCGCCGCGTGGGCCGGCATCATGGCTCGCCATCTCGCACCACTCGGCGTCACGGTCGCAACCGAGCCCGGTGAGTTCATCGCGAAGCAATCGGGCGTGCACCTGGCCGAGGTCGTGACCGTCGAGGACCGTGATGGCTCGACGTTCGTCGGTCTCGACACGGGTTGGAACGTGCTCTGCGAGCACTTCGTCTACCGCATCCCGTTCTACCCGATCCTCTGCCGTGCGGCCGGCGCGGCGCCGGTTCGTGACGTGACGTTCTCGGGTCACATCAACGAGGGTCCCGATCTGTTCGCCGAGGACCATCCGTTCCCCGAGGTGACGGAGGGAGACATCGTCGCACTGCCGAACGTGGGCGCCTACAACGCCTCGATGACGTCGATGCATTGCATGCGCGAACCAGCGGCCGCGGTGCTCCTGGAGGATCGCGTGTGAATGCCGGCGCACCGCCGCCCGTGGCGGAGCGTTGGTGGCGTACACACGACTCCGGCGACGGCGTGACGCTGCTCGTCGAGGCGCACATCACGCCGATGCTCGAATCCAACGTGTGGCACGTGCGAGGCCACGATGCGGATCTGGTGGTCGACACCGCCAACGGCATCGGGAAGCTGCGCCCGGCCATCGACCGGCTCGCCGGAGACCGGCCGGTGATCGCGATCGCGACCCACGGCCATTTCGACCACGTGGGCGGTCTCTCGGAGTTCGACGATCGCCGCTGCCACGAGGCCGATGCCGACGAGACGCGGGCACCGTTCGCGGTGCGCATCGAGCGGGACGACCAGCCGGCCGGGGTCGACGACATGTTCGCCTACTACGGCTTCGAGGTGCCCGAGCGCACGATCGCCGCCGTTCCGCACGAGGGCTTCGACACGGGAGCGTGGGTGGCGCCCGGGGCCCGTCCCACCGGGTTCGTTGCCGACGGCGATGTGCTCGACCTCGGCGACCGTCGTATCGAGGTGCTCCACGTCCCCGGCCACACGCCCGGCTCGATCGGGCTGTGGGAGGCGGCGACCGGACTGCTCTTCAGCGGCGACACGGTCTACGTCGACGGCCGGCTCGGCTACGACGATCTCGAAGCCGCGGAAGCCTCGCTCCGGCGCCTCTCGGCGCTGCCAGTGCGCCGGGTGCACGGGGGCCACGACCGTAGCTTCGACGGTGACGAGCTCGAGCTCGTGCTCGACGGGCTGCTCAACGGCGGCCTAGAGGCCCTCTAGTCTGAACCGGACGAGATCTCGAGCGGACGGCGACGAGCCAGGCTCAGACGAACGCGACCACGAACGTGATGTCGGTGCCGGTCCATCCGGTCGCCACGAAGCGGTACGTGATCGAGCGACAGGTTCCGGCCCATGCGCGTTCGGTGCGCCAGCGTGTGACCAGCAGATCACGGCGCGTCGAGAGCCTGGCGTCGGCCGGGGTCGCGGCTCCTCCGCCCGTGGTGGGATCGGCGCAGTCGACCCGTTGGCTCACGGGGAACCCTTCGGCCACCACTTCGGCCGCCTGCTTCGGCGCGGTGCCGCCGAGCCCGAGTTCCAGCGTCGCCCAGTGGCCGGCTCGCTGCGATCCGGCGGCGATCGTCCCCGCGGTTCCGGAGAAGGCGACGTACCATGCGGTCGCGGTCGCCGAGTTCCCTGCCCCGTCGGTGGCGGTGACGTCGAAGCGGTGCACGCCCGGAGCGGTGTCGACTGGCCGGCCGTCGCCGACCGTACCTGCACAGGTCGCGAGTCCCGACCCTCCCTCGTCCGAACAGTGGAACTCGGCCGTGAGGGGCGTGCCGGTCACGACGACCGCTCCGTCGGCCGGCGCGTCGATGCGAACTGTCGGCGGGGTCGTGTCGATGGGTGCAGCCGACGTACCGAGGCGGCCGATCGCGTGGGCGTTCCCCTCCGTGAACCATACGGCGTCGTCGGGGCCCGCCGCGATCGAGAAGGGCGAGGAACCGACCTTCGGCAGCGGGAACTCGTTGATCGTGCCGTCGAGCTCCACGCGGCCGATCAGGTCGGCACCGGGGCCGGTGAACCACATCGCTCCGTCCCAGCCGGCGACGATCGCGGTGGGGTCGGAGCCCTGCGTTGGCACCGGCCAGGTCGTGATGTCGCCGGTGAGCGTGATCCGCCCGACACGGTTGGCAGCCCGAAGCGTGAACCACAGGGCTCCGTCGGGGCCCGACGCGATGCCGGACGGCAAGCTACTGGCGAACGGAAGGTCCCACTCGGTGACCTCGCCTCCGCTCGTGATGCGCCCGATGCGATCTCCCCGCTGTTCGGTGAACCACATCGCGCCGTCGGATCCTGCCGCGATGCCGAGCGGGCCCGGCACCGACGAGGGCAGCCGGAACTCCGACATCGTGCCGTCGGTCGTGACGCGCCCGATGAGGTGCGAGCCGCGCTCGGTGAACCACATCGCGCCGTCGGGGCCGGCTGCGATGCCGGTGACGGCTGCATTGTCGGTCGGCACCAGGAACTCGGTGAGCGTGCCGTCCGGGGCGAGCCGGCCGATGCGGTTCAGGCCCCTTTGGGTGAACCAAACCGCGTCGTCGACCCCGGTCGCGATCGCGGTGGGGTCGGCGCCGGACTCGAGGGTCGTCCACGGTCCCAGGGTGCCATCGAGCTCGATGCGACCGACGGAATCGGTGCCCCGCTCGGTGAACCACATCGCACCGTCGCTGCCCCCTGCGATGCCGAACGGCGACACCCCGTCGGCCAGGGGGAACTCCGTGAGCTCCGGGGGTGCCGCCGCAACGGCAGCTGGGACGAGCGCGGCCACCGTGGCCATGGCGAGCACGACCGCGGCTGCCCTGGAGAGGGGACGTGCACCTACCATGTTCCGGGTATCGGCACACGAGCCATCGTCGCAGCACGGTCCAAGGTCGGCGATGTGTGCGACCTTCGGCCACCCCGGAGCGGGGAGCCCGATGGGCCGAAGGGTATCCTCCGCGGCATGAGCGAGCGAATCGTCATCACGGCCGACCGCTTGATCGACACCCATCGGGGGGAGGTGCTGACCGGCCGATCGGTCGTCGTCGACGGCGATCGCATCGCCGATGTCGTGGCAACATCCGATGCGCCGGGCGATGCCCGACGCATCGACCTCGCCGGCCACACGGTGCTGCCGGGGTTGATGGACATGCATTCGCACCTGGTCGGCGAGGACGACAGCGGACAGGGATACGCCCGACTCGTGATGCGCTCGAGCGCCCAGGAAGCGATCGTCGGCGTGCACAACGCCCGTTCCACGTTGCAGGCGGGTTTCACCACGGTTCGCGACATCGGCACGTTCCGGGCGTTCGTCGACGTGGCGCTGCGCGAAGGCATCGATGCCGGCTGGTTTCCGGGCCCTCGCATGATGTGCGCCGGCGCCTACGTGACCACGCCTGGCGGAGCCGGTGACCTGACGGGCCTCGCGGTCGACGTGGACGAGGTCGTGCCTCGGGATCTGCGTTTCGGGGTCACGAGCGGGGTCGATCAGATGCGTTCGACCGTTCGCCAGGTGCTGCGATACGGGGCCGACTTCATCAAGGTGCTGGCCACGGGGGCCGTGCTCACGAGCGGCACCCGCCCCGGCATGCCCGAGTTCACCGAAGACGAGCTCCGGGCAGCGGTGGAGGAAGCCGAGGCCGCCGGCACGTTCGTGGCCGCACACGCTCACGGGGCAGAGGGCATCAAGCGGGCCGTCCGTGCCGGGGTCCGCTCGATCGAGCACGGTTCGCTCATGGACGACGAGGCGATCGACATGATGGCCGAGCACGGCACCTATCTCGTCGCCGACATGTACGACGGG
>JAOUEA010000252.1 GCA_029858935.1 Actinomycetota bacterium | reverse complement strand
ACGCTCCGCTGGTGGCCGCCTCGAGGTCCGCATCGGCGAACACGATGTTGGGGCTCTTGCCCCCGAGTTCCAAGCTCACCCGCTTCAGCCCATCGACCGCCGACCGCATGATCTCCTTGCCGGTGGCCGTCTGGCCCGTGAAAGCGATCTTCTGCACGCCGGGGTGACGAACGAGGGCAGCACCAACCTCGGGCCCGCCGATCACGACGTTGACGACGCCGGGAGGGAACCCCGCCTCATCGACCAACTCCATCAGCCTCAGGGTCGACAGCGGCGCGAGCTCCGACGGCTTGACGACGATCGTGCATCCTGCCGCCAGCGCCGGGCCGAGCTTGTACGCAACCTCGAGCAGTGGGAAGTTCCAGGGCGTGATCGCCGCGACGACCCCCACGGGCTCCCGTTTGGCGACGGTGAACATGCCGGGGATCGAGTTCGGCAGGACCTTGCCGTCGATCTTGGTCGTCCACCCCGCGTAGTAGCGCAGGAGTTCGATCGTGAGCGCGATGTCGACCGCTTCGGCTTCCCACATCGGCTTACCGTTGTCGAGAACCTCGAGCGTCGCGAGCTCGTCCTTGTTCTCCTCCAGGAGGTCGGCGAGTCCCCACATGAGACGCGCACGCTGCGTCGGTGGGGTGAACCGCCACGTCTCGAAGGCGCGTGCCGCGGCCGTGACCGCTGCATCGACCTCCCGTTCGGTCGCGAGTGGCGCCTCGGCGAGCGTCGCTCCGGTGGCCGGGTTGATCGTCGCGAGCGAACCATCCGTCTCCACGAATGCGCCGTCGATGTACAGACGCAGCGGCCGCTCGAGGAAGTCGAAGCGCGGTTGGGAGATCGTCGATGCCATCGGTGGGCCTCCTTCTCAGCCGGCGATGTCGAGCACTTGGCGCCCGAGCACCGCTCGCTTGCGGAGGGCATCGAGCGCGTCGCCGATCCCCTCGATGGGGTATCGGCCGGCGATCGGCACCATCAGGGCGCCCACCGACGCGAGGGTGAGGGCATCCTGCAGATCGAGCCGGGTGGCGGCGACCGTCGAGACGAACGACGTCTCGGACAGGATGAACTCGATCGGGTGGATCTCCAACTGTTGATCGGTGTAGCCGGTCGACACGAAGCGGCCACCCTTTGCCAACGAGCGGATCCCGGCGTTCATCGTCTGGGTCGTGCCCACGAGCTCGAAGAACACGTCGGCCCCGCGACCGTCCGTCAGCTTCCTCACGCGCTCGGCCACCGTCTCGTAGCTCTCGGGCGTGTCGACGAGCACCCCATCGCTCGCCCCGTGCGCCCTCGCAAGATCGAGCTTGTCCTCGGAGTCGCCGACCGCGATCACGCGGGCTCCCGCGTGCGCTGCGGCCTGCACCACGATGATCCCGACTCCCCCGATCCCGTCAACGACAGCGGTGTCGCCGAGCTGGAGGCTCGACAGCTTCGTGGCGTGCATCGCGGTCATGCCGGCACAGGTCAGGACGGACGCGGTCGCGAGGTCCACTCCGTCGGGCACGGGTGCGGCGTTCTGCTCGGGGACGACCACGTACTCCGCATCGCCACCGTCGCGGTTGAACCCGAGTTGTTCGGGCTCGTTGTCACAGATGTTCGTTCTTCCCTTGAGGCACTGTTCGCAGCGCCCACAGAAGATCTTGTTGTAGATCGCGACCGGCGTCCCGACCTCGAGCGACACCCCTTCACCGACGGCGTCCACGAGGCCGGCAGCCTCGTGGCCGAGGGTCATCGGGTATGCATCGGGCTTGATCATGCCGTCGAGGATGTGAAGGTCGGTCCCGCACACACCCGCGGCGTGGATCCGCACCACCACTTCGCCGGGCTTCGGGGTGAGGTCGTCGGTCTCGTCCACACGGAGTGAAAGATCTTCATGGATCCGCACCGCCCGCATCTAGGTTCCTCCTCCTTCCGCGGCGACAGCCGCTGATGTATCGCCGTAGGCCATGTCCCAGAACTCCGCCTCGAACCAGGTCGAACGCTGGAAGATCCGAGCCAGCGCGTCCATCCGCCGCTCGTCAGACGGATCGACGAGGCGGTCGAGCAGGGCCGTCGTCTGAGCGACGAGCCCCTCGTAGTCGTCGTTGCCGAACATCGCGATCCAGTCGGCGTAGATCGGATCGGCGGGTGGATGCGCGAGCAACGGCCGCGCCAGCTCGCCGTAGCTCCACTGGCAGGGCAGCACGGCCGTCAGCCCGTCGGCGCAATCCCCGAGCGCGCACGCCGAGAGCATGTGTCGCGTGTACGCGTAGGTTGCCGGCAGCATCGTTCCGTGGCCGTCGGTGGTCTCGGCATCGCCGCCCAGGCGTTCGAGGAATGCGAGGTTCGCGGGGATCTCCTGCTCGACGATCTGTGCGAGGAACCGCGTCAAGGTCGTGACCGCATCACGGTCCGGTGCCTTGCCCACGATGATGCCGATCGCCCTCGCGTAGTCCTCGAGGTAGAGCACGTTCTGGGTGAAGTACCTCCGAAACGTCTCATGCGGCAGCGATCCGTGTGCGATGCCCCTCACCATCGGGTGGCTGATCGCGGCATCCCATGCATCGGCCCCCTGCGTGCGGAGGATCGAGCTGGCGCCGAACGACTCGCGTTCCGAAATCATTCCGGCTTCCCCGCCTCGTGGGATCCTCGGGTCGCCAGCTGGTCGGCGAGGACGCTCCCGATGTGCACGCGCATGCGCCGCTCCGCCTCGTCCGCATCTCTCGCGGCGATCGCCTCGACGATCGCCGCGTGCTCTTCGACCGATGCCTCCACCCTGCCGGGGATGCCTTCGGTGAGCTTGCCGATCCTGGTGAGGTGCGCCCGCAGGTTCTCGATCAGCGCGCCGATCCGCTCGTTCCTCACCTGCGTGTAGACCAGCACGTCGAAGGCTTCGAGCAAGCCGGCGAGTCCGGCAAGATCTCCCGTATCGCGCAGCTCACGGCTCCGGACGACGAGGTCCCGCAGCTCCTCGATGGTCTCGGAAGAGGATCGCTCGGCGGCGGCGCGAGTAGCGGCTCCCTCGAGCAGCGACCGAAGCTCGTAGATCTCGTTGAGATCACGCTCGGAATAGCCGGTCACCACCGCGCCCTTGAACGACGTGGTCTCGACCAATCCCTCCTGCTCGAGGCGGGCGAAC
>JAOUEA010000251.1 GCA_029858935.1 Actinomycetota bacterium | reverse complement strand
CCGACGATGCCTACGACTCGCTTCGCATCCAGGCCGAGAAGTTCACGCCGGGCGAGCTCGCGCGCGTGCTCGCCCTGTTGCTCGCGGCGCAGAACGACATGCGGTGGACGACCTCCCCTCGCTTGTCGCTCGAGCTGGCGCTCGTGCGATCGACGATGCCCGAGACCGACGCCGACCCTTCGGCCCTGCTCACGCGCCTCGAGCGCCTCGAGCGGCTCGCCAACCTCGACCCCGGCGCCGTCGTGCCGACCGCCGCCGATGTCGCGCACGACGCCGGCCCGCGGAGCCCCGCCGACGATGTCGAGCCGGTCGTCGTCGTCGAGCCCCCTGTGGCTGCGGCCGACGCGGCGCCTGCGGCCGAGCCGGCGTCGTCGTCACCGGAAGCCTCGCCCCCGGCACCCGTCGAGGCGACCGACCCTGTGCCGCTCGCGACCGACGTGTCAGGCGACTCCGCCGAGATCGAGCCGCCGTCGCAGATGCCCGTGCCGCACGCGGCCGACGCCGGCAGCGTCGATGTCGCCCTGCTGCGCCGGTCTTGGCGGTCGCTCCTCGAACACCTGTCGGCGAACCGGCAGATGATCCTCGCGGCGATCCTCGAGTCCGCCACCGTCGCGAGCTACGACGGCTCGACGCTCGAGCTGGCGTTCCCACCCGACCGCAAGGTCGGCCCGCAGAAGGTCGAGGGCAAGAAGGACGAGCTGCAGGGCGCGCTCGCCGACCTGTTCGGCGTGAGGCCCGACATCGTGTGCGTGGTGCGAGAGGTGCGCGACGCCGCCCCCGGTCCCGCCGTGGTCGAGCTCGTCGAGGAGGACGAGGTCGTCGACGAGGCGGAGGCGCTCAAGCGCGTGCAGGAGATGCTGGGCGCCCAGGTCGCAGCCGATGCCGAGCCCTCGGAGTAGCCGATGTACGAGGGACCGATCCAGGAGCTGATCGAGGAGCTGTCGCGGCTTCCCGGGGTGGGGCCGAAGTCGGCGCAGCGCCTCGCCTTCTGGCTCGTGAAGGCCGACCCCGCCGACGCGAAGCGGCTGGCGGCCGCGATCGTGCAGGCGAAAGACCGCATCGCCTTCTGCCGCGAGTGCGGCAACGTCGCCGAAGGCGATCTGTGCCGCATCTGCCGCGACGAGTCGCGCGACCGCACCCTGCTCTGCGTGGTCGAGGAGCCGAAGGACGCCGCCACGATCGAGAAGGCGGCCCTGATCAAAGGGCGCTTCCACATCTTGGGGGGAGCGATCAGTCCGCTCGACGGGGTCGGCCCCGACGACCTGAGGGTGCAGGAGCTGCTCGACCGCGTCGAGCGCGATCACGTGACCGAGGTGATCCTCGCGACGAACCCGAACCTCGAGGGCAACGCGACGGCGATGTACGTGGCGGCGCTGTTGAAGCCGTTGGGGGTGCAGGTCACCCGGCTCGCGAGCGGGCTTCCGGTCGGCGGTGACCTCGAGTACGCCGACGAGGTCACGCTGTCGCAGGCGCTCGACGGCCGCCGCGAGATGTGAGCTCCCCGTGAGCTCGGCGACGTCGAGGCCCACCGTCGAGCACGTGAGCGACCGCGCACTCGTGCTCTACGCGTTCGTGAGGCGCGGCACGATCGAGTTCGTCGTGAACGAGACCGACGGCGATCCCGCTCGGGTGGGCCAGGCCGAGGCGGCCCGCCGCGAGACCGACGACTGGCTGGAGCGCGAGCGCGTCTGGTCGGCCGTGACCGACCTCGAGCGCGCCCTGCTCGAGGCGCCGTCGGGTTCGTGGCCGAAGGAAGCGGTCGCCGACGCGATGTGGCGCAAGGAAGCGCTCGGCACGCTTCTATGGGCGCTCGAGCACCTCGACGCTTTGCCGTCTTACGGGCTGGAGTTCGAGCAGCAGCGCCTCGACGAGGCGATCACGCGATACGGATCGGTCGACGCGTTCCGAGCCGAGGGGCGGTTGCGCCCCGACGACCAGATCGAGGCTGCGTGGCTCGAGGCCGACGCCTGGTACGGCGCCACCGAGGGGCGCGCGGGTGAGGACGCGCAGGTCGCCTCGGCGGCCGCCGAACGGTTCCGGGCGCTCAGCTGGCTCCGCGATCGCGACGCCGCACCAGCGTGACGGCGCCCCACACGAGCAGCGCGATCGCGCCGAGCGGGATCAGGTAGCCCAGGCCGATCACGATGGCGCCGACGATGCGCAGGAACCCCTGCACCGCGAGGGCGAACGATTCCGTGAGGCTCGGGTTCTCGGGGTCGGGGCCAGGGCCGTCGCGCTGCACATCGCGCTCGCGCACCTCGACCTTGATCGTGGCCTCGGCCACCTGATCCTTCAGGAACCGCAACCGCCCCTGGATGCTCTCGATCTGCAGCTGCGCGTCGTCGATCAGGCTCGCGAGCCGAAGGATCTCCGAGGAATTCGTGGCGTCCTTCTGCAGGTCGCGCAACAGGTCGCGCCGGTCCTTCAAGATGTCGAGCCTGGCCTGCAGGTCGATGAACTCGGCCGTGACGTCCTGGCCCGTGATGTCCTGGAACTCCACCTCGCCCCCGAGCTCTCCGGCGAGCCCTCGGAGCGCCAGCATCGTGTCGTCGAACCGCTTGGCGGGGATGCGCAACGTCAGCGAGCCCGATCGCTCGTCGCGTGACCTCGACTCGAGCACGAAGCCCTTGTTCTGCTTGGCGATCAGGGTGACGCGTGAGACACCCTTCGAGAACGACCCGTCGCCGATGACGATGCCGATGCGCCCGTCCCGGATGATCTTCGTGAGGTCGCCCTGTTGCTGGGGAACGCCGAAGGTGGGCCGGCCGCCGGCAGCATCCCTCGCGGCCTGCTCCGCATAGCCGAGCGCTGCACGTTCGTCGGGCGAAAGGTTCGCGAAGTCGGTCGAGTCGAGCAGCGCACCCGGAGCCGACGTGGGTTGCGGCGCCGAGCCGCCCGAGTCGGCGTTGCCTCCGACGGAGTCGTTCGTCTCCACCGAGGCGTCGGACCCGCCGCCGCCTGCGCTGCTCGAGTCGCCGCTCATCGATCCGACCCTCGACAGGAAGCCGATGCCGCCCGCGAGCACGAGCACGGCGACCAGCGCCGCCGCGACCCCGCTCCAGCCGCGGCCGCCGACCCTGTGCCGGCGCGGGCGCCGCGGGCCATCCGCACCGTCGTCCATCGCTCGATCG
>JAOUEA010000250.1 GCA_029858935.1 Actinomycetota bacterium | reverse complement strand
GGTGATCACGCCCACCGCAGGACCCCCTTGCGCCACGCATAGAGGAGACCCACGGCGAGGATCCCGATGAAGATCGTCATCTCGACCACGGCGGCGTACCCGATGCTTTCGAGCACGCGCGCCCACGGGAAGAGGAACACGCTCTCGACGTCGAAGATGACGAACAGGAACCCGTACACGTAGTAGCGCACGTGGCTTTGGGACCACCCATCGCCGACCGGGTCGATGCCGCACTCGTAAGTGGTCAACTTCTCGCGGTTCGGCGCGTTCGGCGCCACGAGTCGGGCGGTCGTGAACGCCACGGCAACCAACAGGGCACCCGCGGTCAGGACCGCCAGCACCACTCCGTATGACGAGTAGTAATCGCTCATGAACGTGAAGGGCTCCTCGGGCGCCCGTATCCTAGCAGCGCCTTCTCGCCGGTTCGCACGTTGCCAGCGGCGCTCATGTGGGCTCGGCTCCGCACCGCGCCGCAAGGAATTTCGCGAGCTGGATCAAAGCGTGCCGCGAATGCCCCTCGGGCAGTCGGTGGGCCAGCCTGGTCGCCCGCCGCACCTCGTCGGTCACGGCCGCGCGCGCTGTCTCGACCGACCCTCCTGAGCGCACGATCTCGAGCGCGCGGTCGAGCATCTCCCCATCGGGGGCGCCGTTCGACAGGATGCGCGCGAGCTCCGCACGGTGCTCGTCGTGTGCGAGGGCCTGCAGTACCGGCAACGTGTAGACACCCTCTCTCAGGTCCTGGCCGGGTTCCTTGCCGAGCTCCATCTGGGACGACGTGATGTCCATGATGTCGTCCGAGAGCTGATAGGCCAGGCCGAGCGCGTCACCGAACTCCTCCAGCACGTCGACGTGTTCGGGGTCGGCATCGCTCAGCATCCCGCCCAGACGGCACGACGTCGCGATCAGCGACGCAGTCTTGCGCCTGATGATCTCGAGGTAGTTGGAGACCTCCTGGTCCACCTTCGCCGACGTCGACACCTCGCGGATCTGTCCGTCGCACAGCACGGCGATCGTCCTCGACAACAGGGCGCAGACTTCGGTGCCGAGGTCGGTCGAGATCTCGGAGGCTCGCGCGAACAGGAAGTCCCCCGTGAGGATCGCGACGGTGTTGTCCCAGCGCACGTTGGCACTCGGCGCGCCCCGCCGGGCGTCGGCCTCGTCGATCACATCGTCGTGGTACAGCGTGGCGAGGTGCACCAGCTCGATCGAGACCGACCCGGGGATGAGACGCGGGTCTGCCGGATCGCCGAAGTACCCGGCGAGGAGCACGAGCATCGCCCGGAATCGCTTCCCGCCCGCCGCGATCAGGTACGAGGAAGTTTCGGTCAGCATGCCTGAAGCCTCGATCTGCACCGACTTCTCGAGCGCTTGCTCGACCTGATCGAGGCGTGTTCGCACCTCGGATTCGAGCGCAGCGTCGGGCGGCTCCAGCCCGGGGATCACCCGGCGACTCATACGGCTCCTTCCTTTCCAGGACTCACCACGTGAGCACCCCGGCCTCCTGCAGCAACGGCACGATCACACCGGGCACGATCCCCAGCACCACGACCGTGACGGCGGGCACTGCAAGCACGAGCCGGGGCAGCGGCGAAGGGTCGGCGATATCCACTCCTCGGGGTTCCTGCATCGCCATCAGCGCGATGACGCGCAGATAGAAGAACGCACCCGCCACGCTCGCGAGCGCGCCGATCAGCACGAGCGGCCAGTACCCGGCGCTCGTCGCTGCACCGAACACCAACACCTTGGCGACGAACCCCGCGGTCGGAGGGATGCCCGCGAGCGAGAGCAGGAACACGCTCAGCAACGCCGCCAACACGGGCTGGCGCCGTCCGAGCCCACGGAACCGTTCGAACCCCGTCTGCTCCCGGATCCCGCCGGAGATCAGCATCACGACCCCGAAGGCGCCGACGACCGCAGCGCTGTAGGAGATCAGGTAGAACAGGGCGGCCGCGATGCCCTCGCGCTCGGGCGAGACGAAGGACGACAGGATGAACCCGGCTTGTGCGACGCTCGAGTACGCAAGCATGCGTTTCACGTCGCGTTGCGCGATCGCGAGCACGCTGCCGAGGATCATCGAGCCCGCCGACAGCACCGCGATCGCGGGCGCGAGGTCCCAAGCGAGCGACCCGAACGCCACGTCGAGCACCCGGACCATCGCCACGAACACGGCCACCTTCGTCGCCGCGGACATGAACGCGGTCACGGGACTCGGAGCACCCTGGTACACGTCCGGCGTCCACATATGGAACGGCACGAGCGAAACCTTGAATCCGAGGCCGACGACGAGCAGGAGCGCCCCCACCAGGGCCAGGGGCTGGCTTCCCCCGACACCCGTGAGCGCGCGAGCCAACCCCTGCACGCTCGTCGTGGCCGACGCCCCATAGCTCATCGCGACGCCGTAGAGCAGGAAGGCGGACGCGAACGCGCCGAGCAGGAAGTACTTCATCGCAGCCTCCGTGGGACCTCGGCGGAACGTGAGTGCGGTCATCACGTAGAGGGCCAGAGAGAGCACCTCGACCGCGAGGAACACCACGATCAGGTCCGCGGCGGCAACCAGCAGGGCCATGCCGCCGAGGGCGAACAGCAGCAGTGCGTAGAACTCGTTGCGACGGAAGTCGTCGCGCTCGAAGTAGTGGAAGCCGAGGTAGGCCCCGAACGCGCCGATCCCACACAGGGCGAGCGTGGCCACCACGGCCAGTCGGTCAATGCTCACCATGCCTTCCAAGGCGGTCGTGGTCTCGCGGTTCCACAACCACAGTGCCGACGCCGCCGCAGCGGCGAGCGCGGCCAGGGTGAACAGCGCGAAGGGCGCCTGCGCCGCGCGCCGAGCGAAGCCAGACGCGAGCAGCGCGATGAGCCCCCCACCGAACAGCATCAACACGGGCAGGATCGCCCACAGCTCCACCCGGGGCGCGTCGATCACGGGATCTCCCCCTCGAGACCGGCGGTGGCCTCGATCTGCGGCCGTCCGCCGCCAGACAGCTGGTGGGAGACCTGCTCCGACGTCGGTCGCATCCGCTCGAGTACCGGGGCCGGGTGCAGGCCGATCCACAGCATCGCGACGACGATCGGCGCCACGATCGCACCCTCGCGCCAGGACAGGTCAGGGAGCGAGCCCCACCGCTCCTTTAG
>JAOUEA010000055.1 GCA_029858935.1 Actinomycetota bacterium | reverse complement strand
CGCGCCGCTCGGTGCCGGCGCAGATGGTCCAGCGGCTCCTGTTCCGGTCTGGTCGAGACCGTTCTTGCGCCGGCTGCGCGTCACCGCCCCACGGCAGTCATCGCCGCCGGATCAGGAGCCGGATCGGCCGGTGCGACGGTTCACGGCTCGCAGCAGCTGCTCCTTGTTCATGCGCGAACGGCCCTCGATGTTGAGGTCCTTGGCTTCTTCGTAGAGCTGGTCGCGCGTCCGGCCTCGGGCACCGGAATGAGATCGGCGGCGGCCGCGACGTCCGCTGGAGATGTCGTCGCGGGAGGTTCGCGAGCTTCGTTTCGCCTCTCCCGACCGAGCTCGCTCCTTGTTCACGGTGCGCGCCGCGATCTCTTCGGCCGCATCATCCGAACGGCCACGTCGCTTGAGCCCTCCTTTGATGTGCTCGAATTGTCGCTCTCGTTTGTCGCTCCACGCCTTCTGTGGCATCTGACTCACCCCTCGATGTTGGACATGGGCGGGGCCTCGCGAGGCCCCGTCCATGACGTCGTTCAGCTCCCAACCCCGGCGTCGCGCAGCTTGCGGGCGCCCTCGTGGATGTTGTCGGACGCCTGCTCCATCTCGACGTTTGCTGCCTGCGCCGCCGCTCGCAGATCGTCCGCGGTGATGTTCGCGGCATCGCCGTGGCGCTCGTTCGGCTGTCCGCACCCGCACGACAAGCACATGTGAGAACCCTCCTCAACACTCGACTGACCTGGACGTCAGGAGGTTTCCCCTCGGCGCGGGCGCGCAAACACCCACGTTGACATGCGTTCGGCGAGCCGGATACGGTTTGCACCTGCAAATCCGACCTGAGGGGTACGAATCACCGTGATCCGCACGCGCACGGCTGGGTTGGTGGGAGCGATGATCCCATCACGCCTGTGCGGCATGCCCATCGCCCCCGGCGCCTCGTGCGCCGGGCCGCGCGCGCGGACCTGACCCCTCCCTCACCCCACGCACCGTCCGGGCCGCCGCCATCGGCGGCCTTCTTACGTTCCTTCGACCGCGCAGCGGGAGACCGGATGGCAGACACCACGATCCCGACCCCACGCGCCCCGCGCCCACGAGGCGAGGGGCAGTGGGGGCTGGGCTACCGAGAGCCACTCAACTCCGCCGAGCAGATCAAGAAGGAAGATGACGGCCTCAACGTGCGGGAGCGTATCGAGCGTATCTTCGCGCCCGGCGGGTTCCGCTCGATCGGCAAGCAGGACCTCCGCGCTCGCATGCGGTGGTGGGGCCTCTACACGCAGAGGAAGCAGGGGGTCCCCGGCGAGCGCACCGGCGGCGCCGAGCCCGAGGAGCTCGAGGACGAGTTCTTCATGATGCGCATCCGCATCGACGGCGGCGCGATGACGAGCGACCAGCTCCGCGCGATCGCGTGGACGAGCGAGCGGTACGGCCGCGACGTCGCCGACATCACCGACCGCCAGAACGTGCAGCTGCACTGGATCCGCATCGAAGACGTGCCGGCGATCTGGGAGCGCATCGAGTCGGTCGGTCTCTCGACCCAGGAAGCGTGCGGCGACACGCCTCGGGTGATCCTCGGTTGCCCGCTGGCCGGCGTCACCGCAGAGGAAGCCTTCGACGCCACCCCCGACATTCGCGCGGTCGCCGACCGATTCCTCGGAGATCCGGCATTCTCGAACCTTCCTCGCAAGTACAAGACCTCGATCAGCGGCTGCCTGGCCGGCTGCACGAACCACGAGATCAACGACGTCTCATTCGTTGGCGTCGTCGGGCCCGGAGGGAAGCTCGGCTACGACCTTCAGGTAGGCGGCGGGTTGTCGACCAACCCGATGTTCGCCCAACGCCTCGGCGCGTTCGTGCCCCGTGAGCGGCTGTCCGAAGCGTGGGCCGGGGTCACATCGCTGTTCCGCGAATACGGCTACCGACGCTCGCGCAACCACGCCCGGCTGAAGTTCCTGGTGAAGGACTGGGGACCCGAGCGCGTTCGCGAAGTGCTCGAGCAGGAGTTCCTCGAGCATGGCCCGTTCGACGACGGCCCCCCTCCCCCGTCGGCCCCCATGGCCGCCAGGGAGCACCTCGGCGTGATGGCCCAGCGCGACGGCCGGGTGTCGGTGGGCTTCGCCCCCAGGGCCGGGCGCATCGCGGGACATCAGCTTCGCCTCGTCGCCGACCTGGCCGACGCCTTCGGATCGGCATCCGTGCGCGCGACCACGCAGCAGAAGCTCGTGGTCGTCGACGTCGAGGCCGACCGCGCCGACGAGCTGATCGCACGGCTCGACGAGCTCGACCTCCGCGCTCGGGGAAGCTCGTTCCGCCGCTCGACGATGGCGTGCACGGGCATCGAGTTCTGCAAGCTCGCGATCGGCGAGACGAAGGGACGCGCGAGCTGGCTCACGGCCGAGCTCGAGGCTCGCCTCCCGCACTTCGATGAGGACGTGCGCATCCATGTGAACGGATGCCCCAACTCGTGCGCTCGGTTCCAGGTGGCCGATATCGGACTCATGTCGGCGCTCCGGGTTCGGCCCGACGGCACGAAGTCGGACGCCTTCCTGGTGCACCTGGGCGGCACCTTGGGCGATGAAGCTTCGTTCGGCCGCAAGGTGCGCGGTGTGAAGGTCTACGCCGAGAACGCCGCCGACTACCTGGAGCTGCTGTTGCGCAGGTATGAACGACAGCGCGCCGACGACGACACGTTCTCGTCGTTCGTCAACGGCCTCGACACCGAGATGCTCGCTCGGTTCGCCGAGCCTGCAACCGACCATGGAGAGCTGCGATGAGCCGTGTGCGCGCGGTGCCGTTCTACTGCCCGTTCTGCGGCGAGCAGGACATCCGCCCCGACGACGGGAGCGACCGGGCGTGGCGCTGCGAGTCGTGCGATCGCAGGTTCGAGCTCGCCGCGATCACGGTGGGGGGTGATCGCTGATGGCCGATACCGACCCGAGGGCCCCCTGGCACGAGCCGGCCATGCCCGTGCTCGACGAGGAAGCCGTGTGGGTGCACGAAGCCGCCGAGCGCTTCGAGCACTCGCGCGCCGAGGCCTTGCTCGAGTGGGCGCTCGACAGCTTCCATCCGAAGCTCGCGATCAGCGCAGCCGGAGGCGTCGACGGCATGGTGCTGATCGACATGGCATGGCGGCTGAACCCCGATGTGCGCGTGTTCACGCTCGACACCGGCCGCCTGCCGCCCGAGACGTACTCGCTGTTCGAAGACGTGCGCGAGCGCTACGGCATCGCGGTGGAGTTCGAATACCCCGACACGACCTCGGTCGCTTCGCTCGTGAATCGCGAGGGGCCGAACCTTATGTATCGAGGGGTCGACCTGCGGCTCGCGTGCTGCACCGTGCGCAAGGTGGAGCCGCTGCGGCGCAAGCTCGCGACCCTCGACGCGTGGGTCGCCGGGCTTCGGCGGGAACAATGGGCGTCGCGGCGCAACATCGCCAAGGTCGAGCTCGACCGCGACCACGGTGGCATCGCGAAGCTCAATCCGCTCGCCGACTGGACGCTCGACCACGTCTGGGATTACGTGCACCACCACGAGGTTCCGTACCACGAGCTGTTCGACCACGGGTACACGTCGATCGGATGCGCTCCGTGTACGCGCCCGGTGCAGCCGGGCGAACCCGAGCGCGCCGGGCGCTGGTGGTGGGAGCACGACACGGCGAAGGAGTGCGGCATCCACTGCAGCGTCGAGCTCGCGGGCACGAAGAGCGATCGCGAGAAAGTCGAGACCTCGACGGAAGGAGGCGCCTGATGCCGTTCGGCTATCCGGTGATGCTCGAGCTCGCCGGTCGACGGTGCGTCGTGATCGGGCAGGACGCGGTGCGCGAGAACAAGGTCGACGGGTTGCTTGCCGCAGGTGCCGACGACGTGAGCGTCGTCTCGACCGATCCTGCGAAGCGTCTCGACGAGCTCGAGGTGATCGAGGGCGTCACGGTCGAGCGCAGGCCATGGCGACTCGAGGACCTCGATGGTGCGTTCGTCGTCGTAGCGTCGAGCCCCGAGCCGGCCGAACGCACCGTGATCGCGCACGAGGCGCGCCGTCGAGGCGCCCTCGTCAACGTGATGGACGACGTTCCCAATTGCGACTGGGCAGCGCCGGCCGTGGTGCGCCGAGGCGAGCTCGTGCTCGCGATCGCGACTGGAGGAGCATCGCCGGCGCTCGCGAAGAAGCTGCGCACGCAACTCGCTGCCGAGTACGGAGAGGAATGGTCGGAAGTGATCGCGGTGCTGCGCCGAGTGCGCGCCGAGACGTTCTCCTCCTTGCCCGACTTCGCTACTCGGGCGCGGCGATGGGGCGACGCGCTCGATCTCGACGAGGCGGCCGCGCTCGTGCGCGGTGGACAGGCGAGCGAGCTGTCACGACGGCTGCGCGCGCGCCTCCGGCAGGAGTCATCGGCATGAGCGGCCGCGTCGTGATCGTCGGCGCCGGACCCGGCGACCCCGACCTGATCACCGTGAAGGGTGCGATGGCGCTCTCGCAGGCCGACGTCGTGGTCTACGACCGCCTCGCCGCACCTGCCTTGCTGGAGTTAGCGCCGGCGCACGCCGATCGCGTCTACGTCGGCAAGGAACCGGGGCGCCACGCGATGCGCCAGCCGGAGATCGACGCGCTGCTCGTCCGCGAAGCCTTGCGCGGAGGCACGGTCGTGCGCCTGAAAGGTGGTGACCCGTTCGTCTTCGGACGCGGCGGCGAAGAGATGCTCGCCTGCAAGCAGGCAAGGGTGCCGGTCGAGGTGGTGCCGGGCGTCACGAGCGCGGTCTCGGCGCCAGCGGCCGCCGGCATCCCGATCACCCACCGCGGGGTCGCGAGATCCTTCGCGGTGGTCACCGCCTCGACGGCCCACGCCGAGGACACCGTCGATCTGGCGCGCATGGCCACCGCCACCGAGACACTCGTGGTGCTGATGGCGGCCGGGAAGCTCGCCGAGACCTGCGCCACGCTGATCGCGGCCGGCCGCGCCTCCTCGACCCCGGCGGCCATCGTGCAGTGGGCGTGGACCGAGGACCAACGCATGGCTGTGGGAACACTCGACGATCTGCCGGCGCTCGCAGCTCGTGCCTCTCTCGGCCCACCGGCCACGCTCGTCGTCGGCGAGGTCGTCTCGCTCTCCCCGAAGGGGCACGCCGCCCGCGCGGCGGCTTCGTCGCTCTCCTAGGCGCCCGCCGGATCAGGCTCGTCGGCATCGGGCCGGGGAAACGGCTGGCCGATCTCCGGACTCCTGGGCTCGAGCTCTCGCTCGAGCGCATCGTCCTCATCGTCGGGAAGCTCCTCGGGGCGATCACCTTCCGGGATCTCGTGGGGCCGGTCGCCCTCAGGCATCTCGATCCGAAGGTCGTCGTCAAGCAGCTCCGTGTGCATATCGACTCAACTCCTTCGTGTCGTGGCGCCTCACGCTCGAGGCATGGTGAGTGGAGGACCCGCCCGGGTGAACCGGGCGGGCCCCCTTGGACCCGCCGGGGGATTGGCGGGCGTCTGGACGCACGGATGCCTGTCAGTCGTCGCGATTGGCTGCGCGGTTCACCGCATCCTTCACGGTGTCGACGGCGTCGTTCGCCTTCTCTTTGACGTCGGCTCCGGCGCGATCCAGCTTGCCCTCACGCTCGAGGTCCTCGTCGTCGATCGCCTCTCCAACGTTCTCCTTGATGGTGCCCTTGGCCTTGTCCATCTGCTCTCCCATGGCGTGCTCCTTTCCTCTCGAGGCCATGCGTCGTCGGCGTGGCCTATAGGGTCGGCGCTTCCCTGTGCTCGGTGCGGCCCTCCTCACGGAGCTCCGGCGTCGTCAGCTCGGTCCGAACGTCGCGGGCCGTCACCTCGGCCGAATGGCTCCACCGCTCGAGGTAGCGGCGAGCGATCGGGATGCCCCCGACCCCGAACGCCACGACCGTCGAGCCGACCACCATGATCAACAAGGCGTAGAACAGGCCGGTCACGATGGCGGGCGCAACCTGCAGCTGATCGAGTGCGGCGAACACGCCCACCACAAGAACCGCGATCCCGGCCCCGCGGGCGATGATCGTGCCACCTCGAACGGCGCCGAGCGTCGGCTCGAGGACGTCGGTCAGCGCCCTCGCGAGGACCGACGCAACCACGAGGACGACCACGGCGACGATGATGTTCGGCAGGTACCCGATCAGCCCCTCCAGCAGGTCGCTGATCGGGTTCGGCCCCCAGATACCGAAGGCAAGCTGCAGCGCCACCAGGAAGACCAGCCAGAACACGACGACGCCGATCACGTCGGATGCGTCGGTCTTGCTGCGTTCGAACGCCTCGCGCATCGCTCCTCGCTCGACGAGCTCATCGAACCCGACCCGTTCCAACAGAGCATTCGCAACCTTCGAAAGGGTCTTCGCGATGAAGTAGCCGAGCAGGAGGATGATGAAGAAGCCGAGCAGTTTGGGCGCGAACGTGACGACGTCGGCCCAGGCCTCCTCGAGGCCACCTTCTATGTCGATCTGAGCGAGCATCACGATGCCTCCGTCAGTCCAGGACGCTCACGCCACCGGGACCGACCAGCAGGCCCGCGATGATGAGCACGATGCCCCACAGCAAGGCTCCTCGAACGATCGTCACGATCCCGAAGATCACCAACACCGCGGCGATGATCCACAGGATGGTGTCGGTCGTACCTTCCTTGCCGCCGTTCTGCGCCAGCAGCGCCAATCCCGTCTGTAGCATGCTGTTTCCCTCCTCATCGGGCGCGCCGCCTGGCGCGTCTCCGTCATGTCGTTCGATGTCTTGTCCACGGACGCCCGAGACCAAACCTTCGGGCGCGAGATTCGTGCCTTGGACCCGCCTCACAGGCGGGGCTCGCGTGCGAGGGCTACGGGATCAACGAGGGTGGCAAGACCGACCGATCCACGGAGAGCTCCCTACCCACTCGACGACGAGGACCGAAAGGCAGCGATGATGGAGCGCGCGCCGAGGTTGGATCACCCGGGACGCTTGGCGGCACGACGGTGCAGCATCCTGCGGAGCCATCCGGTCCGTGACGCCGCTTGGTCGGCCTGAACGGAGGCCTCCTCGAGTGCCTCGGCCACCTCGGGATCGTCGTTGACCTTCGCCGCTTCGTCGATCGCGTCGACGGTCGCCTCGGTGGCAGCGTGTGCGGCATCGGCACCGAGGATCTCCGGTGCCACGTCATCGACCGCCATGGGGCCCCCCTTCCCGAGTCGCGGGCTCGTCAGCTCCGTGGTCCATGATGCGGAGTTCGGGCAGATCTGTCCACGCCGGGCTGGCCACACGGCGGTGGCGGACCCGGATCACAGGGATGCCGGCGAGGGCGGATAGGTGACCTCGTGTTCGCCGTCGGTGAACGAATCGAAACGAAGACCCACGCGAGAGGTGGGCCATACGTAGGTGATGTCACCCTCGGTGGGATCGTACGCGGCCGTGTACACGGTGCCTCGACCGACATCGTGGGCAAGGCTGTAGAGCGGCGGTACGAGGAACGCGCTGAGGAACCGGTCGTGGTCGACGTCAGGGTCGTCGAGCAGGCGTAAGAGCCACCATTCTCGCTGCAGGGTGCTCTCGGCGAGTACGGGGTCCCACGACTCCACCGCCCACTGATGGTTCACGGCGATCGGCAACCGACGGAACGACGGCGCACGGTCGGGGTTGAGGTAAGCGGTGATCACATGTCCATCTGCATCGGCGATCGTGAGGTTGTGCGTATGTGCGATCGGGATGCGGAGAAGCACGCCGCGTGCGTCCTCGACGGTGTCACAGGTTTCGAGCAGATAGCGCACCACGATCGGTACTCCGAACCCCTCGCCCATCGTGGCTCGACCCCCGAACGTCAACGAGACGGCGAGGCCGCGATCGTTCATGCCGTCGCAGAGGCCCCAGAGCACATCGGTCACACCGATCACCTGACGCTGGGTGAAGGAGCTTCGAAGGATCACCCCGTCCATCAACTCGGCGGGATAGTCGTAGTTGCGGGCGAGCCGCGATCCTCGCGACCCCCCCTGGAGCACCGCCTGGGAACAGGCGATCGCGGCACCCGGCGGCTTCCACAACGTGAACATGCGAGCGGCGAGCGGGTCGTGGTCCGCAACGTCACGGACCAACGACTCGTACGTCGGGATGAGCTCGGGCATATGCGTACGGAGTGCGTCAACCCCCTCGTCGACCGAGGGTCGAACGATGTCTCCGTCCTGGAGGTACCACGCCCGATAGGCCTCGGCTCGGGCATCGTAGGTGGCCGCCAGCTTCGCTCCAGGAACGGGCTCATCAAGCATGCGGAAGGTGGTTCCGGTTCCGGGCAGCATCGCCATCTGAAGGGATCCTCCTTCCTCCTCGGCTCGCGTACCCTCCAGGCTACGTGTCCTGGAACCCTCTGGCAGAGGCGCGCGACCGAGAGGATCGAGCCATCCACGATCGTCCCCGCACTCCACAGGCGCCGAACGTCGCGCCGGTCGAGCCCGCGCACCTCACGAGCGTCGCCGAAGCGACCGACGAGGTGCAGGTCGCCGTCCGGTCGAGACGCGGTGCGATCTTCCTGCGGATCGCGTTCCTCGCGATCACCCTGATCGCGCTCTACATCCTGTGGCCGGGTCTGCTCACGGTCTTCGAGTCGTGGCCGGAGCTGCTCGAGGTGAACCCCGGATGGTTCGTGGCGATGCTCGCCCTCGAAGCCGTGAGCTTCGTGTGCATCTGGGGGCTGCAGCGCATCGCCTTGCGAACGCGGCGGTGGTTCGGCGTGGCAACCGCGCAGCTCGCGGCGAACGCGTTCAGCCGCGTGGTGCCGGGCGGGGCGGCGGCCGGGGGAGCCCTGCAGTGGCGCATGCTCACGGATTCCGGCATCGACGGGGCTCGGGTCGCCACCGCGCTGACCGCAGCGTCTCTGATCAGCACCGGCACGTTGTTCATGCTGCCGTTGCTCTCGGTGCCCGCGGCCCTGTTCGGACGCCCGGTGCCGAACGGGCTGGGCCAGGCGGCGTGGATGGGCGGCGGGGTGTTCCTGGTCGGGTTCGTGCTCGGATGGCGGCTGCTCTTCCACGACCGACTGCTTCGCAGGGTGGGACGCGGGGCGCAATGGCTGCGGAACCGAATGCAGCGCGGGAAGCCGCCCGTCACCGATCTGGCGGACCGGCTCGTCGTGCAGCGCGACGAGATCCGCGACGCGCTCGGCGACACGTGGTGGCGGGCGCTGGTCTTCGCGCTCGGGAACTGGCTGTTCGACTACCTCGCGCTGCTCGCGGCGATCATCGCGGTTGGATCTCGCCCCCGCCCGAGCCTTGTGCTGCTCGCCTACTCGGCCTCGATGGTGCTGGCCATGATCCCGATCACGCCCGGGGGACTCGGATTCGTGGAAGCGGGCCTCACCGGCCTGCTGGCGCTGGCCGGCGTCACGGCAGGAGACGCCGTGCTCGCCGTGCTCGCCTATCGGCTCGTGTCGTTCTGGCTCCCGCTGCCCGCGGGGGGCGTGGCCGCCGTGCTGCACCGACGTCGGTACCGGGGCCGCCGACGGGGCTCAGACGCGGGGTGAGCGTCTCACTGCGGACGGTCGCGCCACTCCTCGGCGAGCATCGCGTAGACGACGATGTCGTAGAAGCCGCCGAGTCCCCGCCCCGCTCCGCGTTCGAGACCTTCTTCGACGTACCCGAGCCGTTCAGGCACCGCCCGGCTGCGCTGGTTGCCGACGCCCGCCCGGATCACCACGCGGTTGAGACCCAGGTGCTCGAACGCCAGGCGCGTGAACTCCAGGCTCGCACTCGTCACGAATCCCCGGCCTTCGAACGGTTCGCGCACCCAGTAGCCGATCTCACCGGTGATGCCGTAGGGGTCCGAGCTCAAACCGACGCCGCCGGCCAGCTCGCCGTCGACGAAGATGCCGCAGCCGTCGAAGCCGTCGAGATCGTCGACGACCTTCGTGAGCCACCGGCGCTGCACGTCGATCGACGTCGTGGATTCGACCCACGGCATCCACTCACCGAGGCGCTCGCGTTCCCCCGACGCGACCGCCCAAAGCGCGTCGAGATCGTCCATCACGTAGCGGCGAACGACGGCGCCCCCGCCGAGCTCGATCGGAAAAGGGTCGCCCCTGGTCACGGCGCTCCGGTGGCTTCCCGCTTCTTGCGCTCCTCGTCCTGCAGGACCCGTCGCAGTACCTTGCCGATCAGCGTCTCGGGCAGCTCGTCGCTGAACTCGATCTCCTTGGGCACGCGGTACCCGGTCAAGCCCTGGTCCGGGTCGCGGCACCAGGCGACGATCTCCTCTGCCGTCGCGGTCTCGCCGGGTTTCAACACGATGAAGGCCTTCACGCGCTCCCCCGTCGTGTCGTCGGGCACGGCCACCACGGCGCACTTCAGGATCTTGGGGTGGTGGAACAGCACGGCCTCCACCTCGGTGGGATACACGTTGAAGCCCGACACAAGGATCATGTCCTTGATGCGGTCGACGATGCGGAAGTACCCCTGCTCGTCCATGATCGCGACGTCGCCCGTGTGCAGCCACCCATCGCGGATCACGAGCCCGCTCTCGTCGGGACGGTTCCAGTAGCCGAGCATCACCTGGGGGCCTTTGATGCACATCTCCCCACGCTCGCCCTGGGCCACCTCACGGTCGGGTTCGTCGAGGTCGACGAGCTTCACGTCGGTGTCGGGAAGCGGCATGCCGATCGACCCTTCCTTGCGCTCACCGACGAGTGGATTCGCGTGCGTGACCGGCGAGCACTCGCTCAGCCCGTAGCCCTCGACCACCTTCGCACCGCCCGTGATCTCCTCGAACCGCTTCGCGACGGCCATCGGGAGCGGCGCGGCTCCCGAGATGCACGCCTTCAGCGATGCGAGATCGTGCTTCGGCGTGCGCGGGTCCTGGTTCAGCGCGATGTACATGCGCGGCACACCCGGGAACAGCGACGGCTTCTCCTTCGACATCGCCTTGAGCGCCATGTCGATCTCGAACCGCGGCAGCAAGATCAGCTTCGCGGCCTTCGTCATCGAGAAGTCCATGACGAGGGTGCCGAACGAGTGGAAGAACGGTAGTGCCGCCACGATGCCGTCCTCGCCTTGGCGCACGACGTCCAGCCAGGCCGCAGCCTGGCGGGCGTTGGCGACCAGGTTCAGGTGCGAGAGCATCGCCCCCTTGGACAACCCCGTCGTGCCGCCCGTGTAGACGAGGGCCGCGACCTCGCGTGCCGGGTCGGCGATCGTCGCCTCAGGCGGGGCGGGGCCGGCCGACCTCATCAGATCAGCCCACCAACGAACCGAGTGGTCGGCGGGGATGAAGGGCAGCGGGGTGCCCGCCTTGCGCGCGTCGGCCTTGAACTTCAGGGGCGCCAGCCAGCGGATCGGTGCCTTCATGTAGCGGTTCAGTTTGACCGCGATGACCTCCTGCACCCCCGCGGCGTCGCGGATCTTGCCGAACCGGTGATAGATCTGATCGAGCACGATCATCACCTTCGCCCCGGAATCGGAGATCTGGTGTTCGAGCTCGCGCTCGGTGTAGAGCGGGTTGTTGCCAACGGCGACGGCGCCGATGCGCTGACACGCGAAGAACGTGATCACGTACTCGGGACAGTTCGGCAGGATCATGCCCACGCGGTCGCCCTGACGCACCCCGAGCCCGGCGAGCACCGCCGAGAACCGCTCGACTTCTCTCAGCAGCTCGGCGTAGGTCATGTGGGCGCCGAAGAAGGCCAGCGCCGGCTTGTCAGGGAACCCCGCCGCGGCGCTGCGGAGCAACTCGAACACCGATTCCTTCGGGAATGGCGCCAGCGAGTGCGGCATGTCCGGCGGGTATGCGTCGAACCACGGTCGATGCTCGGTCATGGGGCGCATCATCGCCGGGGGCGGATGCCGTCGCAACTCGGCGCTGCTCGACTCTCACCGAGACATCGCCCGAGGGGCGGCGAGCACCCGCCCGCCACCCCTCGATCAGCGACTGGTCAGTGGACGAAGACGCTCGATGTGGACGCCCCCGAGCAGATGAACGTGTCGGCACCGTTCACGATCGTGTCGCCGTCGTCGACCCAGACGCCGGTCACGCCGATCACCGGATAGCTCGTGCCGGTCGTCGCACCCGCTGTCGCTGTGACGACCGCGTCGACGACCGCCTTCGAATTGACCTTGCCCCTCGTGCGAACCTCGATCAGGAACGCCTTCCAGGTCGTGTTTGTGACGTCGTTGAAGGTGAACCCACTGGTCGAGCAATCTCCCGACGTGGTCATCGCCGCGGGCAGAGGAGCCGACACCGGCATCCGGGTCGGTCCGCCGAACTTGCCGTTCGTGCCCCACGTGGCCTTGCCGACCTTGAGGTCGCCGCCGTCGTCCACACCGACCACGACGAACTGGAACACCTTTGCCGTCTCGGTCGTCACCGGGCGCAGCGTGAACCGGGCGAGGGTCTTCTCACCGGTGCCCAGGTTGCCGTCGAGTACCACGAAGCCTTGCAGCACGAACAGACAGCTCGTCAACAGCACCAAGGGCACTGCGACGAGGCCGAGGAGCAACTTCTTCTTCATCGATCTCCCCCTCCGGGATCGAACGGGCATGTCCTCGTTTGGCATCGTTGCATCCGTCCGAGTAGCCCGCAAATCGCTTCGTCGACTCGTGACGATCGCAGCAACCGATGAACGGGGTTGCGAGCCGGCGGAACAGGTGGGAGCATCGGGGCCGGCGATCAGCGCGCTCTGAGAGGAGGTCCGGTGGGCATTCAGGAGTCACAGCCGCGACCGTCCGGCGCCCCCGATCTCAGGCTCGGTGACACCTCCGTGACCTGACCTCGGCCCGGCGCGAGCACCGAGGTCGCGGCTTCGGCCGCGGGTGAGGGTTGCGACGCCCGGCTCACGGTCCGACCGTTCCCGGCCACCGGGTGGGCAG
>JAOUEA010000249.1 GCA_029858935.1 Actinomycetota bacterium | reverse complement strand
GGCGAGCCATGCTTGGCCAGCGCGCGTTCGACCGCGTCCACGGCCCGTTCCACCCCGGCGCAGTATCCGCGCGGAGCGGCGAGCAACACCGTTCCCGTGCCCTGGTCCATGCCCACATGGTAGGGCCCCAGGCATCTGACCATCGGTCATGTCCGGGTTGTCGTATGTCGGAGGGCGCCCGTAGGGTGACCGGGCACGACACGGACGGGGTCCGTCCGCTCCTCCCGGGCGCACGTTGCGCTCACCACCTTCCCAGGGTCGGTTCTGCGCATGCATGCATGCGCTCGGGAGCTGGGTCGGGCACCAGGCGTCGTGCGCTAGGTCACACAGACGGAGATATCGACCACAGGAGGTGATGTCCGCACCCACGACCTACCGCGGGGCGATCGGCGCCGCCGGTGAAGAGTTCACCGCACGGCCGATCCGCCTGAACGCAGCGACCAGCTTCGTTCGCCGCGGGGGTGATCCGATCCATGACGAGAACCGAAACGATGCGCCGCCGCTTCCCGGCCGCGCTGCTCCTCGCATCATTGTTGACACTCATGCCGACCACGTCGCTGTTGAACGCGGCGCACGCCCGCGAGGCCGACGTACCGCAACGCTTGTGTCAGATCGACTGGCGAAAAGGCCGATGGCACGTCAAGCAACTGATCCGTTGCGCTGAAGAACGGTGGAGCGTGCCCGGTGGGGTCGCGATGGCGCTCTACGTCGCCAACCGCGAGTCGAACTACCGGCCCACTGCGTTCAACTCCTACAGCGGGGCGAGCGGCATCTTCCAGCACCTGCGCCGCTACTGGCCCGACCGAGCCGACACGTTCGGATTCGACGGCTGGTCGGCCTTCAACGCCCGCGCGAACATCATGGTCACGATGCGCATGGTGCATCGCATGGGCAGTTGGAGTCACTGGGGGTTCTGACCCCGCGCCTCAGGCGCCGACCGGACCGCCCGGGCGGGGAAGACCGAGCACCAAGCCCCGCACCTCGTCGAGCGAGGTGGCCACCACGGTGGCCCCGGGTGCGTCCCGGTCCGACACGATGCGGATCGAGGGCGATCGAGCCCGTACGATCGTGATCAGCTCCTCGTGTTCGCCGAAGATCACCAGTACGTGCGGACGTTCCGAATCGATCTGATCGAGCACCGAGCGCACGTCGGTAGCTCCCGGTGCGAGTTCCCAGTCAGCCGACACCGATGCGGCCTTCAGCGCCGCGAGCGCGGCTTCATCGGTGGCCACGCACAGAACGACCAGCGCCCGGCACACCTACAGCCACCCTCGCTTCTTGAAGGTCACGTAGAGCCCGATCGCCGAGCCTGCCATCAGGACCAGCGCCATGGGGTAGCCGAGCTGCCATCGCAGCTCGGGCATGCCTCGGAAGTTCATGCCGTAGATCCCGGCGATCAGTGTCGGCACCAGCACGATGCCCGCCCACGCCGTCATCTTCTTCATCGCCTCGTTCAGCCGATTCGCGGCCTGCGCACTGCGCAGGTCGAGGAGCGTGGTGATGAGATCGCGGATGCCGTCGACCATCTCGGTCACGCGCAGCAAGTGATCCATCACGTCCCGGAAGTACGGAGCCAGGTCGGACGTCATGAACCCCTGCGACTCGAGCAGGTCGACCCCCGCCCGGGTCGGAGCGGTGAGTCGCCGAAGTCGGATCACGCCTCGGCGCAGCCTGAGCAACTGCGATTGCAGCTCCGCCTCCCCTTCGGCGGTCCAGGCCGTATCGAACACATCCTCCTCGAGGCGGTCCGCGAGATCCTCGAGACGCTCGGCTGACCCGATGTAGCCGTCGGTCACCGCGTCGAGGATCGCGTAGATCGCGAACCCCGTTCCGCGAGCGAGCATGTCCGGTTGCCGCTTCCATCGGCCCGCCACCGGCGCGAGATCGAACGCGGGTGTGAACCGCAGGGTCAGCAGCGATCGGGCCGACACGAAGGCATGGACCTCGCCGACCTGCGTTTCCCCCTCCTGGGAGATCGACACCGGGCGCACGACGACGAAGACGTGATCCCCGAAGACCTCGACCTTGGGGGCCTGGTCCCGGTGCCGAGCATCTTCCACCGACAGCGGATGCAGACCGAGGTGCTGCTGCAGCGAGGTCAGTTCGTCGGCCGTCGGGTCGACGACGTCGAACCATGCCCAGGTCGCACCATCGGCGCCGACGAGGTCGTCGATGTCTGCCGGGCTCACCTGCTCGTCGTCGACGATGCCATGGCGGATGAGTCGCCCGTCGATCACGACGCGCAGCCTATCGCGACCGCTCGCTACACTCGCGAACGTGAAGAGCGTCGCGGCCACCCCGCTTCCGGATCACATCGGCCGGTTCTGGCGCTCGCTCGACCAGCATTTCGGACTGGTCGAGCCCACCTGGTGGGGAGCCGTCGTCACCGACGGGCGGTTCCCCGCCGTCTGGGACGCCAACTACGCGCGCGTCGACGTCGCGGCCGACGACCTCACCCTTCCCGAGATCGAGGCATCGCTGCTCCCGGCTCTGCGCCGGTTCGGCGTGTCTGTCGAGCACGTTGTGGTCTTCAACCCACAGGCATGCACGTCGTTACTCGCCGAACTCGACGGTCGTGGTCACCGACTGACCTGGGACCTCGTGATGGAGCTGAGGGACGATCCTCCCGATGACGGGCTGCGTCGCGTCGAGGAGCTGCGGCCCGGCGACGAGCTGTGGGAGGTGGCCGGGGCATCGCTCGCGCTGTTCGGTGCGGGCAGCGATGAAGCACTGGCACAGCTGACCGCCGTCGAACGCGAGGTGCTCACCCCTGGCGGCAAGCGCTGGTTCGGAGTGCGGGATCGCGGCGGTGAGATCGTGTCCCTCGGGGCCCTGGTGCAACTCGGCGACGTGGCCTACGTCGACAACGTGGTGACCTTCGAGCGGGCACGAGGCCAAGGCTTCGCGAGCGCCGTCACGACGCACATGGCGCGCATGGCGAGATCCGCCGGCAGCGCGCACGTGTGCTTGCTGGCCGACCCCGACGATCGAGCGGTCGTCGGCCTCTACGAGCGGCTCGGGTTCCATGACGTGGGGATGCTCGCGGCGAGCAGAGGTGCTGTGGCTGGCTGAGACTCGGCGCGGGTCAGGGCGGCGCGAGGTACCGCACAGATGTGAAGAGCCCTCCATCGCGTTC
>JAOUEA010000054.1 GCA_029858935.1 Actinomycetota bacterium | reverse complement strand
CATCAACCGCACGCCGATCGCGCAGACCTTGTCACCGCCGGCGAAGACGCCGGTCTGCACGTCGTCGCGGCGATGGAGTTCGGCGCCCAGCTCCGCACCCGCAACGATCACGGCTTCCTCGAGCGATCGAAGGTAGGCGGCGGCGTCGGGGCGACCGCCGAGGTGCACGATGGGGTACCCCACGAGCTGGCCGGGGCCGTGGAACGTGAACGAACCGCCGCGGTCGACGTGGTGCACCTCGGCGCCGTGCGCTGCGGCCTCCTGCTCGCTCCAGACCAGGTGTTCGGGCTTCGCTCGTCGCCCTGCCGTGAACACGGGAGGGTGCTCCAGCAGGATCAAGGAGTCGGGCACCTGGCGTTCGAGTCGACGGCGAGCCAGGTCGTGCATCGCGTCGTTCGCGGCGTCGTAGCCGACCAGGCCGGGCGGCTCGAACGCCCAGGTTCGCCGGGGCACCGTTCAGACCCCGAGGTCTTCTGCGAAGTCCCAGCTTTCGAGGTTCTGCTTGACCCTCGCGAGGAACCGCGTCGCGATCTCGCCGTCGAGCAGGCGATGATCCCACGACATCGAGACGTAGACCATGCTCCGCACGGCGATCGCATCGCCCTCGATCACCACCGGGCGTCGCTGGATGCTGTCGAGCGAGAGGATTCCGGCGTTGGGCTGGTTGATGATCGGCACGCTCACGAGCGATCCATAGGGGCCTGGGTTCGTGATCGTGAAGGTCGCGCCCTGGACCTCGTCGGGCTTGAGTTGATGGGAACGCGCCCGCGCGGCGAGGTCGCCGACGGCACGGGCGATGCCGACGCTGTTCATCACATCGACGTCGCGGATCACCGGCACGATCAGCCCGGCGTCGTAGCTCACGGCGATGCCCATGTGGACGGCCCGCGGCGTGACGATGTCGTCACCGTCGATACGCGAGTTCACCATGGGATAGGCCTTCAAGGCGTCGACCGTCGCGCGAACGACGAACGGCAGATACGTCAGCTTCACCCCGTGAGTCGCGAGGAAGGCATCCTTGGAACGCTCGCGCAGCTTCACCAGATGGTCGACGTTGATCTCGACCATGGTCCAGGCACGCGCAGTCTCGTTCACCGACGCGAGCATGTGTGTGGCGATCGCCCTGCGGATGTGCGAGATGGGCTCGATCGCCTCGCCCTGCGAGGCCGCGGTGGTCACCGACGGGGGCGTGACCGAGACGGCACCCGCGTGCGGAGCTGCTGCGGGCGGCGCCTGGCCGCCTCCCGAGGCCACGATCCCCATCACGTCCGCCTTCGTGATGCGTCCTCCGGTGCCGGTGCCGGCGATCGTCGACAGGTCGAGCCCGTGTTCCTGTGCCAGCTTTCGCACCAAGGGCGACAAGATCTGCGACCGGGGTCCCCGATCCACCGCCGTCGCCGCGGCGCCGGAGGGAGAAGGTGAGGCGGAGGGCGGCGCCGCGACGGCGTCGCTCGCGTCCTGATCCGCTGCATCGTGGCCGAGCCCTCCGCTCGACCCGGATGCCGACGGCTCGGACGGCGCCGTCGTGGCGGAGGCCGCCGCGGGCGCCGCGTCCTCCTCCGACGCGATCTCGGCGAGCTCCGTGCCGACCGGCACCGTCTCGCCCTCGGCGACGATGATCTTCGTGAGGGTGCCCGCGACCGGCGAGGGCACCTCGGTGTCCACCTTGTCGGTGGAGATCTCGAACAAGGGCTCGTCGCGTTCGATCGACTCGCCCTCGGCCTTCAACCACTTCAGGATCGTGCCCTCGATGATCGTTTCGCCGAGCTGGGGCATCTGGATCGAGGTCATCTGATTCCTCTCAGGCGCGGTGCGCGATTCACCAGGCGGACAACTCCTCGACGGCACGCTCGATGTCGGCGACCTGCGGCAAGAACGCATCCTCGAGGGTCGGGGAGAACGGCACCGGCATGTTCGGCGGCGACAGCCGCGTGACGGGGGCGTCCAGATGCTCGAAGGCCTTCTCCGCGATCGTGGCGCCGACCTCGGCTCCGATGCCGACGAAGCGGTACGACTCCGACACGACCAGCGCTCGGGAGGTCTTGGCGATCGAGTTCAGCACGGTTTCCTCGTCGATGGGAACGATGGTCCGCAGGTCGACGACCTCGGCCGAGACCCCGCGCTGCGCGAGGTTCTCGGCCGCCTCGAGTGATTTGTGCACGAGCGCACCCGACGTGATGATCGAGACGTCGGTGCCCTCCCGCTTCACGGCGGCCTCCCCGATCGGTACGAGGAAGTCGGGGTCGGTCGGGACCGTTTCTTTGATGCGCCGGTAGATCCACTTGTGCTCGAGGTAGAGCACGGGGTTGTCGTCGCGCACCGCCGATTTCATCAGTCCCTTGGCGTCGGCCGGGAAGGCCGGGGCGACGATCTTGATGCCGCCTCCGTATGCGAACCACGGTTCGGGGTTCACGGAGTGGAACGACGACGCTCGTACGTAGCCCCCCGAAGGCCCTCGGAGCACGACCGGCAGCGGCACTCCAGACCGGTAGTGGTAGCGCCCGAGCACCGTTGCGATCGAGTCGAAGCCCGACGACATGAAGTCCGCGTATTGGAACTCGGCGACAGGCCGGAGCCCCTCCATGGCCGAGCCCACCGCCATGCCCACGATCGTTTCTTCGGCGATGGGAGTATCGATCACGCGTCCCGATCCGAAGCGATCGAGGAACCCTTCGGTGACTTTGAACGCCCCCCCGTAGGCACCGATGTCCTCGCCGAGCATGTACACACGCTCGTCGCGTTCCATCTCCTCCCACAGGGCCTCGGCGATCGCGATCAGGTAGGTCGCTTGGCCGTCGTCGTCCCGCTTGCCGCGGGGCTCGGCGCCGTGACCGGCGGCGCCCGCATCGAGCTTCACGGTGGTCGCCATCAAGCCTCCGTGCCGCCGGCCCGGCCGGGCTCGCTCGTCCAGTAGCCGTCCTCGACCCACAGGCCCTTGGTCGCGTCGGCGGGCTCGGGAAACGGCGAGGCGAGCGCGTACTCGTATCCCTGCTCGAACTCAGCCTCGACCCGCTCCATCAACGCGTCGACATCGTTTTCTGTCACCACGCCCTCCGCGAGCAGGAAGTCCTCGAGGTTGCGGACGGGATCGTGGTTCGCCATGTAGTCCTGCAGCAGCTCGTCGGGCATGTACTTGGCCGGATCGTGCCCAGCGTGTCCCCGCCAGCGGAGCGACACCGACTCGATCAGGGTCGGGCCATCGCCGGCGCGGGCTCGCTCGATCGCCGCGCGCGCGGCTTCGAAGACTTCGAGCACGTCGCCGCCATCGACCCGTACGCCGGGGATCCCGTAGGCCACCGATCGCTCGGCGATCGTCGGGATCGGGAACTCGAGCGCGTTCGGGGTCGAGTAGGCGAACTGGTTGTTGTTCACGACCCAGACGACCGGAAGCCGATGGATCGCCGACGTGTTGATCGCCTCGTGCCAGCGCCCGTTCGACGTGGAACCGTCGCCGCAGATGGCGAGGGCGACGTTCGGCTCGCCCTTGAGCTTGTAGGCGAGGGCGGCCCCGACCGCAACGGGATAAGCGATCGGCAAGTGCGACATGACCGTGAAGGTCTTGTTCCCTTGCCAGTCGCCGATGTGGCTGTTGCCATCTCGTCCGCGGGTATAACCGTCGATGCGTCCCCAGAACTGAGCCATCACCCGCTTGAGATCGAGGCCCTTCGTGAGCTGGGCGGTCAGGTCGCGGTGTGTGGGGAACAGCGAGTCGTCGGCACGCAGGGCCCACGTGACGCCCACGTGGGTCCCTTCCTGTCCGCGACCCGAATAGATCGCACCGGGCAAACGACCCTGCCGGTACAGCGCCTCCATGCGCTCGTCGAAATAGCGGCACAGCTTGAGCACGTGCAGCATCCGGACGAGCTCGTCGTCAGGCAGCGGCCTGCTCCCGCCCGACATCTCAGCGGGGGCGGTGGTCGGGTCGACCTCGGTCGCCACTCGATGCGCTCCTTAGGGGGTGTGCAGCGGCTTGCCGGCGAGCGCGAGGTGCGCCTCGCCGATGCCTTCGGACAGGGATGGGTGTGGGTGCATCATCGCCGCCACCTCGGCGGGCATCGCTTCCCAGTTCACGATCAGCATGCCCTCGGCGATCAGATCGGTCACGTGTGGCCCGATCATGTGGACACCGCGCACGGGGCCATCGACCTCGGCGACCACCTTCACGAACCCGCCCTCGGCGAGCATGTTCGCCTTGCCGATGCCTCGGAAATCGACCTTGTCGACCGCGACGTCGACGCCCGCCTCACGCGCCTGGGACTCGGTCAGACCGACGCTTGCGATCTCGGGCGTGCAGTAGGTCACCTTCGGGATGTTGACGTAGTCGATCTCACTAACGGGGAGTCCGGCGATGCGCTCAGCGACCGCGTACCCCTCTGTGAAGGCGACGTGGGCCAGTTGCAGCGGTGTCGAAGCTACGTCACCGATCGCCCAGAGGTGGTCGACGTTCGTGCGCAGTGAGGCGTCGACGTTCACGTACCCCTTCTCCTGGGTCGAGACGCCAACCTCGGCGAGACCGAGCCCTTCGGTCACCGGCCCTCGGCCGGTCGCGACGAGGCAGACGTCGGCGGACACGGTCACGGCACCGTTCCCGGCGTCGTAGGTGACCTCGACCGACTCTCCGGTGTCCTTGACCTGTTCGACCGAGGCGCCGGCCGACGTCGTGATGCCCCGTTTGCGGTACGCACGGGCGATCTCCTTCGAAACCTCGTCATCCTCGAGCGGTGCGAGGCGGGGGAGCGCCTCGACGAGCGTGACGTCGGCTCCGAACGACCGGTAGAACGAGGCGAACTCCAGGCCCACGGCTCCCGCTCCGATCACGACCGCGGACTCCGGAAGGCGTTCGTACCAGAGCGCTTGGTCGCTCGTGATGATGCGATCGGTGATCGCAAGCCCAGGGAGCAGTTTGGGTGTGGAGCCGGTCGCGATCACGACGTCGCGGGCATCGATGCGCGCGCCGTCGACATCGACGGCCGTGGCACCTGGCACCAGGCGAGCCTGACCTCGCACGACGCGGATCTTGCGCGCCTTGACCAACGTGCTGACGCCCTTGACGAGCTTATCGACGACGGAGTCCTCGAAGGCTTTCACCGCCGACCAGTCGGGTTCACCCGAGGCCTTGATACCCCACTCGTCCGAGCGTTCGATGGTGTCCATGACGGCGGCCGATTGCAGGAGGGCCTTCGTCGGGATGCAGCCCCGCAACAGGCACGTGCCGCCGAGCCGGTCGTCACGCTCGACGAGGACCACCCGCAGCCCGAGTTGCGCGGCGCGCAGGGCGGCGGAGTAGCCCGCCGTTCCCCCACCGATCACGGCTACGTCGTAGGTATCGCCCATCCGGCGAGCCAGTCTACCGGGCTTCTTCGAAGCGGCTACGATGCCGCGCGTGGATGAGCCCGCTGAGCTGAAACACACACCCCTGGAGATCGAGCACAAGGCTCTCGGAGCCAAGCTCGGCCCGTTCGCGGGATGGCTCATGCCGATCGAATACGCCGGTGCCCTGAGCGAGCACGAGGCCGTTCGCGAGCGGGTCGGGCTCTTCGACCTGACCCATCTGGGGAAGGTCGACGTTGCGGGTCCCGGCGCGATGGGAATGCTCCAGCAGGTCGTCACGAACGACGTCGAAAAGGCCGCCGTCGGGGAGGCGCTCTACAGCCTCGTGCTGAACGAAGGCGGCGGCGTGATCGAGGATCTGATCACGTACCGGCTCGACGAGGAGCGGTTCTTCGTCGTGCCCAACGCCGCCAACGCGCAGCGCGTGCTGCAGATCCTCGAGGAGACGCCCGCCGACGACCGGGTCCACCTGATGTACCACCAGGACTGGTGCTTCCTCGCGGTCCAGGGGCCGGAGTCGGTGCACGTGGTGCAGGACCTGTTCCCGGGGACCGCCGACCTCGCGTTCATGCAGTGCGTGGAGTCCGAGTACAAGCGTCGGCCGGTGATCGTGACCCGGTCGGGATACACGGGCGAGGTCGGCTTCGAGCTGTTCACGTTCCAGGACATCGCCCATGACCTGTGGAGGGCGTTGCGTCAAGCGATGGAGCCGTACGGGGGGGCCGCATGCGGGCTCGCGGCGCGCGACGTGCTGCGACTCGAGATGGGGTATCCGCTCTACGGCCAGGATCTCTTCGAGTCGAGCACGGCCCTGGAGGCGGGGCTTTCGTGGGCGGTCTCGTTCGACAAGGGCGAGTTCCGCGGCCGCGCGTCATTGCTCCGCCAACGAGAGGAAGGGCTGCCGAGCCAACTGGTGGGCCTTCGCATGCATGAGCGTCGCCACATCCCGAGAGCGCACTACCCGGTCTTCATCGACGATCAGCTGATCGGTGAGGTCACCAGCGGCACGTTCTCGCCACTGCTCCAGACGGGCATCGGCCTTGCCTACATCTGGCCCGCCGACGTCGCGGCGGTCGGTGACACGGTCGAGGTGGACATCCGGGGTCGCCGTGGCGCAGCCGAGGTGGTCAGGCCACCGTTCGTGGCGCGCAGCCCCCGCTGAGCCCGGTCGAGTTCAGCTCGTCGGGAACACGCCGCCGGCGGCGTCCACGAGTTCGTCGACCGAAGCCCCGCCGAACGATGTGTTGCGGATCAGCCGGTTCAGCAGCGATGCCGCGCGCTCTCCCTCCGGGGCGACCGCAACGACCACGTAGAGCCCCGATGCCGGGATTCCGACTTCGTGCACGGGGCCGTATCCCGGCGCGGCCACGAAGTAGGCCCAGCGGGTCGACGCACCCCGCACGCGGCAGGTGCCCTCACCCTTCGCCACGTAGTCGCCGTGCGAGGGAACCTTCGTCGAGAAGTCGGGACGCCGATCCACGAAGACGCGATGGGTCTCCGCTTCGCACTGACGCGAATGGGTCAGGTTGGCGAGCAATGGGCCGGTGGCCGCCATGTAGTAGAAGTCGGACGGCATGCCCACGCGGGTGGCGTCGACCCATGTCGCGGACATGCCCGCCACGCCACCATCCATCCTCCGCCACTGCTCGGGATGAGGTGACGCGAGGAAGCCACCTCGGAATCCGCCGCCTGCGATGGGGGGCTGGGCCTCCCAGCCGTCGGGCACGATCGCCGAGACCGGACCCACCATGACCTGTGTGAACGGCGTAGGAGACGAGAAGACCTCGATGGGGTCCGGCACGCTCGGGGGGTCGGCTGACAAGGGCGCGCTGCACCCTATGCCCGTCAAGGCGACGGCGATTCCGAAGGCGATCTTTCGCACGGGACTCTCGCGTCGAGGATAGGCGACCGAGCGGTGCTTCGCCATAGTCACGACGAACCGGTGCCGGGCGGGCGACCTGCCTGCTGCCGACCTGGCGGGTCGTGCCGGCTCAGGCGGCGCCGACCGCGCGCCCCCGCGTGCGCGCGTCGTGGGGCGGGATGCAAAAGGCCGCCCGGGTGCCGCCACCGGGGAGCGGGTCGGTCCACATGGTGCCTCCGTGCTCGATCACGAGCTGACGAGCGAGATGCAGGCCGACGCCCACGCCCGCCTTCTCCTTGCGCAGCACGCCTTCCCCGGTCGAGAAGGGTTCGTCGAACGAACGCTTGGCGATCGTGCGGTCGAGGCCCTCTCCACGGTCGGTCACGGCGATCACGATGCCCTCGGACTTGGAGCGTGCAGAGATCTCGACGGGAGAGCCCTCGGGGGAGTAGCGACAGGCGTTGTCGAGCAATTCGACGATCACCCCCTCCAGTCGGGGCTCGTCGGCGACCGTGCACAGCGACATCGCGATCGAGGTCTCGATCGTGGTCGATGGGTGGAGCATCCGGGCGGTCTCGACCGCCCGCCGGACGGTCGGCGCGAGGTCGACCTCGGCGAGGTCGAGCTCGAGCGTGCCTCGCTCGAGCTCCGACATGGCGATGATCTCGTCGAGGATTCCCATGAGCTTGTCGAGCGCGCCCTGAAGCTGGGTGAGGAACTCGGCGCGTTCCTCTCCCTCGACCGACGGGTTCCGCAGCACGTGCGCGATGCCCTTTGCCACCGTTATCGGCGTCCGAAGCTCGTGCGAGATGTTCGACAAGAAGTCCGCTTTCGCCGATGTACCTTGAGAGACGCTCCGCTGTAGCTCGTCGAGCTCCGAACGCAGGTGGTCGGCCTCGCCGACGGAGTCGACCAGCGCGGCACCGAGCGCGTGCGCGATGCGCGGCGAGAGCGCGACGCCGCCTGCCAGCACCGCGTGGAGCGCCTCCACCACCACCACCGGGTCGTCGTCGACGGCAACGACTCCGCGCGCCCCGTCGGCCAAACATGCAGACGCTCGCGTGACGTCGTCGAGGCGGATCCGAACGATCACATGGGAATCCGGCGACGAGGCCCGGATCCGGGCCAGCAGGTCCGTGCCGGTGAACCCCTCCATGGAGAGGCGACAGATCACCACATCGGGGCGCATGCGTGCGGATCGCTCGATCGCTCGGAGCGCGTCGGTGGTGGCGTCGACGACGAGATCCGGCAAACCGATCGTCGCGACGTGCAGCGCCGAGATCTCGTCCGGCTTGTCGCAGAGCAGCGCGGTACGGATCATGTGCAGTCCGTATCGGCTCCGGTGACGGATGGTTGAGCGAGGGCCCGAACAGCAGATGCGTGTCAGAGCGTCAGCCCGGGTCGAGAACCGGCCGTTCCCGGCTCGAGCGGCCTAGTGCACGATGCCGGTGCGGATGGCGATCGCCACGGCCTGCGCTCGGTCGTTCGCCCCGAGCTTCTCGAAGATGCGCTCGAGGTGCGTCTTCACGGTGTGCGGCGAGATGCCGAGTTCGGTGGCCACCTGTCGGGTCGTCGACCCATCGGCCACCTTCTGCAGGATCTCACGCTCGCGTTTGGACAGGGGCGTCGATTTCGATCCACCCTCGCCCTCGCCCATGCGGACTTCCTCGATGAACGTCTTCGTGAGCTGGGGGTGGATCACCGCGTTGCCCTCGATCGCGTTGCGGGCAGCGTCGACGAGCGAGTCGGGGGAAGCGTCCTTCAACAGGTAGCCGCTGACCCCCGCCTGGATCGCCTCACTGATCGCGCCCCGCGACTCGTCGATCGTGATCAGGATGACCTTCGTGGTCGGGGCGGCCTGGCGGATGCGACGGGTCGCCTCGATGCCGTCCATGCCCGGCATGCGGACGTCCATGAAGACGACGTCGGGCGTGAGCTCGCGCGCCTGCTCGATGGCTTCCTCCCCGGTTGCGGCCTCACCCACGACGACGACGACCTCGTCTGAGAGCTCGAGCGCCGTGCGGAGCCCCTCGCGCGTGACGGGATGGTCGTCCACGATCAACGCACGGATCGGCGAGTCGGGGGACATGGGCCGGAACACGCTCCTTCGCTTGTGGGGAAGTCCGGGTACGCTGTTCAGGATAGGACGAGTCGAGACAGGATGCGCGCATGCACGAAGAGATCGCGGTTGACCCAGGAAGCGACACCACGCCTGTCTCGTCCACCAGCGAGGCAGACGACGGCGACACCCGCGAGGCCGTGTTCGAGGCCCTGAAGAACGTCTACGACCCCGAGCTCGGCCTGAACATCGTCGATCTCGGGCTGGTGTACGAGGTGGAGGTCCACGACGACGGCGGCGTCGACATCCAGTACTCGCTCACGACGATGGGTTGTCCGATCGGGCCGATGATCGAGGACCAGATGCGCTCGTTCCTGCGCGGCATCGACGGCGTCGGCGAGGTCCGGCCGGAGTTCGTGATCCGGCCGCCGTGGACGCCCGAGATGATGTCCGACGAGGCGAAGGCGGCCCTCGGCATCTTCTGAGTGCCCGCCCGATTGACGGCATCGGCGCCGTGCGATAGGTATTGCACCTGCAATTCCGACCGGGGAGCTGTGGTTTGGTACGGACGAGGTGCATCGGGGAAGTGGCGGCCATGATCCCCTCGCGTCTGTGCTGTCCGGTGACCGGCGTCGACCGGGAGACGTCAACGCCACGCGGCCCCTGACCCACCGTTCCCGGGAGCTCTCCAACGACCTGCAGCATGCTCGGCGGCCGCATCCCGCGGCCGCTTCGTCGTTTTCCCCTTCGGGGAAGGAAGGACCGATCGACGATGACTGATTATGCGAAGCCCGACGTGCTGGTCAGCACCGACTGGCTCGAGGAGCACCTCGGAGCACCCGAGATCCGGGTGATCGAGGTCGACGAGGACACGACCGCCTACGACAAAGGGCATATCCGGGGTGCCGTGACGTGGAACTGGACGACCGATCTGCACTCCGAGGTTGGCCGCGACTTCCAGGACCAGGCCGGCTTCTCTCGTCTCCTTGCCGCCGCAGGCGTCGACGAGGGCTCCACGGTCGTGCTCTACGGGGGCAACAACAACTGGTTCGCCGCCTATGCCTACTGGCTCCTCAAACTCCGTGGGTTCGACGACGTGAAGCTGCTGAACGGCGGTCGGAAGAAGTGGGAGCTCGAGAGCCGCGAGCTCACGCACGACGTGCCCAGCTACGAAGACACCGGGTTCGCGATCGTGGGCGCCGAGCGGCCCGAGATCCGTGCTCTGCGCGACGAGGTGATCGGCAAGCTCGGCACCGACACCGGGTTCGTCGATGTGCGTTCCCCCGAGGAGTACCGCGGTGAGAAGCTCGCGCCCGATCACCTTCCCCAGGAGCAATCGCAGGTGCCCGGACACATCCACGGTGCCGCGAACATCCCGTGGGCGAAGGCCGCCAACGACGACGGAACGTTCAAGAGCGCGGAGGAGCTCCGCGCGCTCTACGAAGCAGAGGGCATCACGCGCGACAGGGAGATCATCGCCTACTGTCGCATCGGCGAACGGTCGAGCCACACGTGGTTCGCGCTCCAGGAGCTTCTGGGCTACGGAAACGTCAAGAACTACGACGGCTCGTGGACCGAGTACGGCTCGCTGGTCGGCGCGCCCGTCGAGCTCGGAGGATAGCGGCGCCCAGGTTCACGCCGAGACCGGGGCCGAGGGCCCCAACCTCGGCACGCCGAGGACCAGGTTCGCGGCACCACCGATCGCGACCCCGAGGCCGGCACCACCAAGCACGTCGAGCGGGTTGTGTGCGCCGAGGTAGATGCGGGCGAAGGCGACCAACACGACCACGAGCCAGGGGGCGATGCGCCACCGACCACGGAGGTAGGGCGTTGACACCCATGCGAGTCCGGCGCTCAGCGCAACGTGACCGCTGACGAACGACAGGCCCGTCGTCGCGACTCCGCCGCGGATCAATGCGTCGGGTTCGGTCACGCCCGGCCGCTCACGCTGGACGGTCTCCCAGACCAGACGCTCCGCGAGCAGCTTGCCGACGGTCACGATCAGGGCGGCGACCGCGAGCCGTCGGCGTCGAGCGAGCGCGGCTGCGAGCGCAACGATCGGCCCGATCGCAAGCACGCCGAGGAACTGTGCCGCGATCGCCAGCGGCGCTCCCGCGTCGGGGAGGCCGTTGAGCGCCTCGAACGCTGCACGTTCCGCGGGACCCACGCGCCCGGTCGATGCCGGGATCGCACACACACCGAGCAGCACGAGGCCACCCAGCAGCCCGGCGGCGTCGACGCGTCGCCGCCGGGTTATGGGACCACCCTCGGGTGCATCACGCGATCGCGCTCCTCGCTCAGACGCTCCGAAGGGTACGCATCACGTCGCGCCCCGGGCAAATCCGACCTGGGAGGTGGACTTTAGGCGCGTCCCGCGGGTACATTGGATGCGTTGCTCGCACCGCCCGAAGCGGTGTTTCCGTCGAGAGATCGCCCAGGAGCCGCAGCCCATGGCAGTCACCCAGGAAGAACACCTCAAGGAACTCGACAAGGGATATCGCTTTGACTGGAAGGACCCGTCGCACGCGGTCTTCGAGCCGAAGCGGGGCCTCAGCGAGCGGGTCGTCGAGGAGATCTCGGCGCTCAAGAACGAGCCCGACTGGATGCGGAAGCTGCGGCTCAAGGCCCTGCGCTATTTCGACATGCGGCCGATGCCGTGGTGGGGCGCCGATCTGTCCGAGATCGACTTCCAGAACATCTACTACTTCATCCGTTCGACCGAGAAGCAGGCGGCGAATTGGGACGAGCTGCCCGACGACATCCGGGGCACCTGGGACAAGTTGGGCATCCCCGAAGCGGAGCAGAAGTACCTCGGCGGCGTGAGCGCGCAGTACGAGAGCGAGGTCGTGTACCACAAGATCAAGGACGAGCTCGACCAGCTGGGCGTGCTGTTCACCGACATGGACAGCGCGCTGCGCGACTATCCCGACCTGGTGCGCGAGCACTTCGGCACGGTGATCCCGCCCAACGACAACAAGTTCGCGGCGCTCAACACCGCCGTGTGGTCGGGTGGTTCGTTCATCTACGTGCCGCCGGGCGTGCAGGTCGACATCCCGCTGCAGGCATACTTCCGCATCAACGCCGAGAACATGGGGCAGTTCGAGCGCACGCTGATCATCGCCGACGAGGGCAGTTACGTGCACTACGTCGAGGGCTGCTCGGCCCCGATCTACACGAGCGACTCGCTGCACTCGGCCGTCGTCGAGATCAAGGCGAAGAAGGGCGCGCGGGTTCGTTACACCACGATCCAGAACTGGTCGACCAACGTGTACAACCTCGTGACGAAGCGCGCCGTTGCCGAGGAGGACGCCGTCATGGAGTGGGTCGACGGCAACATCGGCTCGAAGGTCACGATGAAGTACCCGTCGATCTACCTGATGGGGAAGGGTGCCCGCGGTGAGGTGCTCTCGGTGGCGTACGCCGGCAAGGGCATGCACACCGACGCGGGCGGCAAGGCCATCCACGCCGCGCCGTACACGACGAGCGTGATCACCTCGAAGTCGGTGTCGAAGGACGGCGGCCGGACCGGGTATCGCGGCTTGGTTCGCGTGGAACCCGACGCCCATCACGCGAAGTCCAACGTG
>JAOUEA010000248.1 GCA_029858935.1 Actinomycetota bacterium | reverse complement strand
CGGGACGCGGCCCACGCCGACCGGCTCCTCTCCGAGACGGCGAGACCCGGGAGGCGTCAGCTCCTTATCACCGACGGGGTCTTCTCGATGGACGGCGACATCGCGCCGCTTCCCGATCTCGTCCAGGTCGCCGAGCGGCACGGGGCGATCATGATGGTCGACGATGCTCACGCCAGCGGGGTGCTGGGCGAGGCCGGGGCGGGCACGGTCGACCACTTCGGGTTGCACGGCCGCGTCGACATCCAAGTGGGCACGCTTTCCAAGGCGATCGGCGTGCTGGGAGGCTTCATCGCCGGTCCCTCGCACCTCATCGAGTGGTTGCAGAACCGCGGCCGCCCGTACTTGTTCTCGACGAGCGCACCACCGGCGGTGGTCGCCGCCTGTCTCACTGCGCTCGACGTGATCGCGGACGAACCCGACCGGCTCGAGCGACTGTGGTCGAACACCGCGTCATTCAAAGCGGGCCTGCACGAGCTGGGGTTCGATACCGGGGCGAGCGAGAGTCCGATCACCCCCGTCATCACCCGGGACGAAGCTCGGACCCAGACGTTCGCGGTTCGACTGTTCGAGGAAGGGGTGTTCTGTCCGGCGATCGTGTTCCCAACGGTTGCCAAGGGCCTCGCGCGGGTCAGGACGATCGTGACCGCAGACCACACCGAGGAGGATCTCCACCAGGCCCTGGATGTCTTCGGGCGGGTCGGAGCCGAACTCGGCCTTCGCTGAGGCGCATGCTCAGTCCGCGGTCGCCGCCTTGGCCTGGATGCCGGCGAGGAGGAGCTCGAGCCCGTACTCGAACTGTTCGTCGGGGTCGCACTCGGCGAGGTAGGGGAGCGACGCCACGAGCCGAGGCAGGCGGTCGGCGGGCAACATCGCCAGGATGTCGGCACCTCCCAGCTTCCCGTGCAGGTCGACGCGCTGATCGCGTGTCGTGCCTGCCGAGAACATCGCCCCTACTTCCATCATCACGACGCCCATGATGTAGCCGCCGATGACGTTGAACACCTGCACCGACGCACGTTCGTCGATGCCGGCTCGACCGATCACTCTGAGGGCGAACTCCATCGGCATCAGCGCTTCGAGATCGGTCATCGGACGCTGGCGGTCTGCCCACACCGCCATGACGTTGGGGTGGTCTCGCAGGACCCGACGCCACTCCCGGGCGCCGTCGCGTGCGACCTCGATCCAGGGCCGATCCTCCTCGGGGAACCGGAACTCCTGCATCACCCGGGCGCAGATCGCGTCGAGCAGGTCTTCCTTGTCCCTGACGTGGTGGTAGAGCGACATCGCTTCGACGCCGACTTCCCTGGCGACCCGGCGCATCGTGACCGCATCGAGACCCTCCTCGTCCATGATGCGCAGGGCGGCCTCGACGACCCGGTCGCGCGTCAGGCGCTCCCTTGGAGTCTCCGCCTCGCGTTTCTTGGTGTGAGCTGGCATCGTCGGTGGTCTCCCCCACGGTCCGGGTCGAGGGGTTGACAGGCTTACGCTGTATGCCTATCCTCCCGTACAACGTAAGCATACACCGTACGTCAACGCTGGCAGCAGCCGGCGCAAGAAGGGGGGAATCGCGGAGATGCGCATCAATCCCGAATCGCTCGCCCGGGCGAGCAGCCGTCATCCGTGGCGAACGGTCGCGATCTGGGTCGTCCTGTTGATCGCGGGCAGCGCCTCGGCCTCGACACTGCTCGGGCCGGCGCTGACGACGGACTTCGACTTCACGAACTCACCCGAAGCCAAGCGCGCCCAGCAGGTGCTCGAGGACCGGCAACTCAGCGAGGACGTGATCACGGAAACGTTCGTCGTCGTCGGGGCGCCGGGCGCGGTCGACGATCCGGCGTTCTCCCAGCGCGTCAACGGATTCATCACCGAGCTTCAGGGGCTCGGAACAGATGTGTTCAGGGCGCTGCCGGGCAGCTATCCGTTGAACGAGCAAGCTGCGGCCGATCCGCAGGTTGCCGCACTCGGACCGATCGATTCCGAAGACGGTTCGGCGGTGTTGTTCACTGGCATCTACGCCGGTGACATCGACGAAGCGACCCCGCACTTCGAGGACGTGGAGGCGGCCCGGGAAGCAGCCTCCACCGACGGTGTCGAGGCGTACATGCTGGGCTCGGTGAGCTCTTCCGAGGACTTCAAGGCCATCTCCGAGGAAGACCTGGCGTTCGGCGAGAGCATCGGGATCGCCGCCGCGATCATCGTGCTGTTGATGGTGTTCGGCGCGATCGTTGCGGGTCTGCTGCCCTTGCTCATGACGGTTCTGTTCACGCTGCCGATCACGCTGGGGATCGTCGGCGTGCTGGGCACGCTCTGGGACTTCAGCTTCTTCACGCCGAACCTGATCACGATGATGGGCATCGCCGTCGGTGTGGACTACGCATTGTTCATCGTGTCTCGGGTTCGTGAGGAGCGGCACCGCGGGCGCGAGAAGCTCGACGCGATCCGCGCTTCGGGTGCGACCGCATCGCGCGCCGTCTTCTTCAGTGGCCTCACCGTGGTCCTGGCCCTCGCCGGCATGTTGGTGGTGCCGACCACGATCTTCCGAAGCCTTGCCGGAGGCGCGATCGTCGTCGTGATGGTCTCGGTCGCTTCATCGATGACGCTCCTCCCGGCAGTGCTGTCCCTGCTGGGGGACCGTGTGAACTGGCCCTGGCTGTCACGCCCGGCAACGATCGCCGTGTTCGTCGCGATGCTGGTCGGGGGCACGGTCGTTGGAGGCGGGCTCGGCGCCGTCGGGGCCCCGCCGGCGTTGGCCGGCATCGGGGGACTCGCCGGGTTCGTCGGGGTGGGCATCATCGTCGGCCGGATGGTGAAGCGCGGAGCCTTCGCTGGCTCCGCTCGCCCCGAGGGATCGAGCCTCAGCACCGAAGGAGGGTTCTGGGACCGTGTCACTCGCGTGGTCATGGGTCGTCCGGTTGCCTGGCTCGCGATCGCCGGGGCGTTCATGGTGGCGTTGTCGATGCCGTACTGGCTGCAGGCTCACCCCGACGGCGACGGCCGAGGCATCAAGACCGGGTTGGCGGGCATCAGCACGCTGCCCGACGGCATCCAGACCAAGGAAGCGTTCGATGCTGTCGTGGAGAAGTTCCCGAAGGCCGGCGCGCAGGCGTCGGTCGAGATCGTGGTTCAGGCCGACGGCGTCGGAAC